>CAXNEN010000044.1:0-8974 GCA_964201505.1 Opitutales bacterium | reverse complement strand
TGGAAGCCGATACCGCCGCTCTTCTTGGACTGACCGCGGTGAATGATTCGGCGGCCTTTGACGGGGCGCTTGCCGGTGACGCTGCAGATACGGGACATGGTGTTCGGGCTCCTTTTGGAAAGTCGGAGCAAAGGAGTGCCGAAGCCGTTGGCAAGCGGTAATTACCCCTTAAGTCCGCTTCAAAGCGCGGTCGAGACCCTGAAGTCCTGCCGAAAGTGCATCGGGCGGGGTCAAAAGGCTCAAAACGACGCTCGGGACGGTGGCCGGCATCCCGTAGAAATAACCAGGGTGAGCCCAGACGCCTTCACTCAGGGCGTTCATCAAGAAGCGGTCCTCATGGACGCCGGGGGGCAAGGTCAGGATAGCCGTCCATCCAGCCGGGCGCGGCAGGACCGTGCAACCGGAAGCCGTCGCGGCAGCCCAGGCGCGAACCGAGGCCTCCCCTTGGGCGACACGGGTGCGGACGAGGGCGCGGAGCGGTTCAGCGCGACGCAGGAGATCCGGCAAGGCGAGCTGGGCCGGGGTGTTCACGGACAAAAAGGCGTCGGCGATGTGCTCGAGTCGGCGACAGGCTTCGAGCGTCGAAGAGGCCGGGCCAGCGACGACAATCCAGCCGAGCTTCAACTGCGGGGCGAGCGCAACCTTGGAGAGACCGCTGAGAACAAAGGTCATCACGTTGGCTTCGCCCGCCCAGGTGCCGGGCGAGGCGACGCCTTCGGCCGGATAATCGAGGAAGACTTCATCGCACACAATCGCGAGTCCGTGCTTCAGCGCGAAGCCACGCAATACGTCGCGATCACGACGGCCAACAAACGCGCCGGTCGGGTTGGAGGGATTAATGCAAAGGATAGCGCGGGTCTGACGATTGACGCTGAGCGTCGCCGCGTCGATGACCCATTCGCCGGCGAGCTGGACGAGCTGATACGGACGCAGCGTCACGCCTTCGAGCGCGGCGATGACCTCGAGCAGCGGATACGACGGCGCAGGCACGAGGACTTCGTCGCCGGGGTTGCAGAGCAGCTTGAAGATCCAGGAATAGGCCTCGCTCGTGCTGGCAGTGAGAAAGAGCTGGTCGACCGGCACGCGGGCGCCGCGCGAAGAATAGTAATCGGAGATCGCCGTGCGGGCCGAAGCCAGGCCAAGCGGATTCGGATCTTGGCGCTGAATGCCGTCACGACGGAGGAGCGGACCGAGGTCAGCCGCGGACCACGCGAAGCCCGCGTTGGCGGGATTGGAATCCGAGAGGTCGAGCAGCGGCTGGCCAGCGGCGAGACGCTTCGCCTTCGCCTTGCTCAAGGCGTTGGTCGTATCGGCGAATGAGAGTCTCGAACTAAACATGGGCGGGAGAGTCGGCAACAGGGAGGGACAAGCGAGGCAAAAGGCGGGGCCAGCCGCTAACCGCCATCCGCTATCACCTGCCACCCGACTTTGCCTCCTAATTCCAGATTGAACTCATGCCCTCCCCCTCCAAAGGTATTCTTATGTCCCAGCAAGTCCTGAAGCCTCGCGTCCGCGGGTTCATCTGCATCACCTCCCACCCCGAAGGCTGCGCCGCGGCGGTCCGCGAGCAGATCGCTTACGTGAAGTCCCGTAAACCCATCCAGGACGGACCTAAGTCGGTCCTGGTGATCGGCGCCTCCACGGGCTACGGCCTCTCTTCCCGCATCTCGGCCGCCTTTGGTTCCGGCGCCACGACGCTCGGCGTGTTCTTCGAACGCAACGGCGAAGGCGATAAGCCTGGCTCGCCGGGTTGGTATAACACCGCCGGCTTCCACGCCGAAGCGAAGAAGGCCGGCCTCAAGGCCGTCTCAATCAATGGCGACGCTTTTTCGGCCGAACTGAAGACGCAGGTCATCGAAGCAATCAAAGCCAAGATGCCCGGCGGCAAGATTGACCTCGTCGTCTACTCCCTCGCCTCCCCTCGCCGCACCACCCCGGACGGCGTGACCTACAAGTCCGTCCTCAAGCCAACCGGTGCTCCGTTCCACGCCAAGAACCTCGACACGGACAAGAAGGTCGTGAACGAGGTCACCCTCGAGACCGCTTCGGCCGATGATATCGCGCAGACGGTCAAGGTCATGGGGGGCGAAGACTGGGAAATCTGGATGAACGCCCTCGACGGCGCCGGCGTCCTCAAAGAAGGCTGCCAGACGGTCGCCTATTCTTACATCGGACCGCAGGTGACCTGGCCGATCTACAAGGACGGCACCATCGGCAAGGCGAAGGAAGACCTCGAGCGCGCCGGTCGCAAGATCGACGACCTGATGAAGCTCCACCGCGGCCGGGCCTTCGTGTCCGTCAACAAGGCCGTCGTCACGCAGGCCAGCTCCGCCATCCCCGTCGTCCCCCTCTACGTCTCGCTGCTCTTCAAAATCATGAAGGCCAAGGGCACGCACGAAGGCTGCATCGAGCAGATCCAGCGCCTCTTCGAGAAACAGATGTATAACGGCAACGCCCTCGACTTTGACGAGAATGGCCGCGTCCGCATCGACGACTTAGAAATGGCGCCCGACGTCCAGAAGGCCGTCTTCGAAGCCTGGCCGCACGTCACGACCGAGACCTTCGACGCACATGCCGACTTCGCCGGCTACCAGACCGACTTCATGAAGAACTTCGGGTTCAGCCTCGCCGGCATCGATTACGAAGCCCCGACCGAAGTCGAACGCCCCATCGAGGACGCTTAAGTGGCCAAGGTCTTTTCCATCGCGAACCAAAAGGGCGGCGTCGGCAAGACGACCACCACCGTGAATCTTGGCGCCGGTCTCGCGCGCCTCGGCATCCCGACCCTCATCGTCGACCTCGACGCCCAGGCCAACGCAACCAGCGCGCTCGGCATCGAGAAGACGGAAGGCAAGTCGCTCTACAAAGTCTTGCACGGCGAGGCCGCCGCCGCCGACATGATCGTTGCGACCTCCACCAAGAAGCTCGACCTAATCCCCTCCGAAGTCGACCTTGCGGCCGTCGAATCCGAACTCGCCCAGGCCGAGAACTACCTCGGCCGTCTGCGCGTCGCTCTCGCACCGATCATCGCCTCCGGCAAATACAAGGCCATCCTCATCGACTGCCCGCCGGCGCTCGGCATGCTCTCGATGAACGCGCTCAGCGCGTCGGACCACCTTATCGTCGCCCTCCAGACGGAATACCTCGCGATGGAAGGCCTCGGCCAGATCCTCGGCGTGGTCGACCAGCTCAAGGCCGCCGGCGCGAGCGATAAGTTGACCGTCGGCGCGATCGTGATGACGATGCATGACAGCCGCACGAAGCTCTCCCGCCAAGTCGTCGAGGAAGTGAAGACCCACTTTGCCGCCCTGGTGATGGACGCCATGATTCCGCGCACAGTCCGGCTCTCCGAGTGCCCGAGCCACGGCCAGACGATCTTCCAATATGACGTTCACTCCCCGGGCGCCGTCGCCTACGACGCGCTGGCCAAGGAGTTCGCCAAGCGCTTTGCCCTGAAGTGAGCGCGGCCGGCCAGCCGCGCGTCCGCCAGGTCCGGAGTTTCGAAGAACTCAGAACCTCGCGCTTCGCCGACGACGTCAACGCGCTCTACTGGGAACGCATGCTGCCTGGCGATTACGCCGAGGTCATTGCGAAGCTTGGGCCCGGCGAAGGCATCGTGCCGCTCGACGACGAACGCATCCGTGCGCTCGAACTCAGTCCAGCTGGCCGTCTCGCCGCCGAAGCGATGCTCGCAGACCAGCAGTTGCTCCGCGACCACGACCTGGCGCCGTCACTCAATTGCGTCTACGACTGCGTACGCGGGCCCGATGCCGGCACAGTGCCGACCGACGTCACGTCGTTCCATGTCGACAGCGCGCCCGTCGAGGTCGACACCTGGCTCTGCACCTACCATGGCGCCTGCAGCGAAGGCCTGCGCAACGAGGACGCCCTGCTCAAGGTTTCGATTCCCGAGATCCGCACGGCGCTACTCAAGGAATACGGCGCTAAGGACGACGCTGACTTCGCCGAGTACCTGCACGAGCACAGCTACGATTCGCACTACGCGCCCAAGCCCGGTGCGACGCCCTACCCCTTCGGCACCTTCGCCCTCTGGCGCATCGCTGCGCGCTGGCCCGGAAGCACCGTGCCGCCCTGCATCCACCGCGCCCCAGAAAACCACCCCGGCGCCCCGCGGCTGCTGCTGATTAGCTGAGTTACTTGATCAAGGTCAACTTAGACGGGTAACGGCGATTGGCGTTCCATTCGCCGAGGTAGATGTCACCGGCGGCGTCCACGAAGAGATCGTGGCCGTGCTTGAAGACGGGCTGAGCCTGCGTGAGCGGCTGGAGTTTGCCGTCGACGAACTTGGGCTCGTTGCCGCCGGGGGCGCTGAGGACCTTCTTCGTGGCGCGATCCAGCACGAGCAGGAAGCCCGACTGCGCGAGGCGCTTACCATTGGCATCCTTGCTCCAGCAGACGGCGGTGTAGATCTTGTCACCGCCGAAGAAGAGCTGGCCGGCGAAAGCGCCGGGTAGCTCAAGGGTATCCACATGTTTGCCGTCCAAAGTAAACGCCTTGATCTGGTTCTGGCTGCGCGAGGGTACCCATACGAGCGGACCGCGCGGGTCGGCGGCGTCAATTGAGATACCATGGGCATTGCTGAGGTTGGCGGCATCCTTGGACGGTCCGCCCCACTTCTTGAGCAGTTTTCCTTCGAGCGAGAACTCGTAGATGAAGTTCGAGCCGTAGCCGTCGGCGATGAGCAACGTGCCCGCCGGCGTCCAGGCGACGTCGCACGGCATGAACTTGCCGTCACTCAGGCCGAGCTCTTTCGGCGTCGGGAACTTGCGCACGACCTTACCCTCGGTCGTCAGTAATGTAATGCGTCCTTCGACCGCAGACGGATTCCAGCCTTCGGCCGCCATGTGCCAGCCGGAGTCGACGTGCACGAGGTATTCCACGCCGTCCTTTTCGAAGATCTCCAGGCCGTGCCCGCCGCCGAGACCGGTGCTGATAGAGCGGACATAGCGGCCATCCTTCTCAAAGACGATGAAGTCGTTCTTCGGGTGGTCGGTGACGAGATAGATGCGACCGGCCTTATCCTCGGCAAGCGCGTGGGAGTTGACGATCGGCGCGACCGCCGGATCGGCTTTAGCCCAACCTAGGTCGAGGGTGTAACGAGCCGCCCCATGGCCGAGAACAACGGGCTGCTGCTGGGCGAGGAGCGAGGTGAAGCAGAACAAGGCGAGCAGACGCATAAGGGAGTAAAGTGAAGCTAACCCTTAACCGCCTTCAGGCAAGCCTGCCAGGAGCCCGGTCTAATGACATGCTCTTAGTCCCTTGCCTCGGGTCGGGCCTCGTCTTGGATAAGGCCATGCGACGCAACCTCGTCTGGCTCCGCCCCACCCTCTTCGGGAGCGTACTCGCCGTGATTTTGACGGTCGACCTCTCCAACCAATGGGAAGTCCCGATCGCGCAGATTCCCCGCGAGTTCTATGAGCGCTATGTCGACATGCTCGATACGCACGCGGAAAAGGAGGTGCTCCGCAAACTCGCCAATGAGGGGAACGTGCAGGCGCAGTATGTCTACGCCCTCCGCCACACCGCCTACGCGCCAGTGGACCTACAGTTCGAGGCGGACCAGAAGGAGGCCTTCCATTGGACATCAAAAGCAGCGGAAGGCGGACACTCTCGCGCCATGGCAGTGGTCGCCTTGTACTATTTCAGAGGCACCGGTACCGCCAAGAACCTCGCCGCAGCCCAGACCTGGGCCGACCGAGCGGTGGCCAAAAGCCAGCCCATGGGCTTCCGAGTCCTCGGCGACATCTGCAGGGAGAAGGCTAAAGTGATGAAACCTAGCACTGACGACGCAGCGTCCCTGAAAGACCGCGCCAAGCATGAGGCGAAGGTCAAGCAGGCCTATGAAAATTATCAGCGCGGAGCCGACGCCGGGGATCGCGTGTCGCTGCGGATGCTATCCGAAGGCCATGACGAGGGCGTACCGGGCATGCCGCGCAACTACGAGCTCGGCACGGAATTCCTCCGACGCTCGGCGATGAAGCGCGACCTGGTCGCCATCCGGGCGCTCGCCGAACGTCTTGAGGAAGGCGTCAAAGCACCGCGGGACCTCTCGCAAGCATACTGCTGGCGACTCGTCCTTACCCAGCTATCCGGAATCGCGAAGGACGCCGAAGAACTGTCACGATTGGAAAGCACCATGCGTCTCCCCGAGGTCCAAAACGGACAGAACGCCGCCGCCAAGATCCTCAAGGAGCTCCCCTCCGAAGCGGCCGACGCCCTTTCACGCCTCCACACCGCCCGCTAAAACATGACCCCTGCGCAGCTGAAGGCCTCCGCGCAGGACGACCCGCAGCAGCCGGTCGGGCTCTCGCGCGAAGCGCAGTCACTGTGGTTCATCAAGAAAGGCGATTGGGAGGCGGCGCACAACATCGCCCAGGATATCGAGACGCCCATCGGATCATGGCTGCACGCCCTGCTACACCTGATCGAAGGCGACCTCGGTAACGCCCGCTACTGGTTCGTCGAAGCCGGCCGCCCCGTGAAGAAGCCATCCCAGATCGACGAACTCTGGGACGAAATCGCGGAAGAGGTCCTGAACTGAGGGGTTGGGTTTGACGCATCGGGGCTAACCCCCTCGATATCGTCATGTCCGCCCAGCCACGCCGTGCCCTGACCGGCGTGCCCGCGCACGCCTGGGCGGCCTGCGCCTGCTCGGAAGGCGCCGAGCGCAGCGTGATCGTCTTCCTGGCCTCCAACCTCGGCGCGGCCGAGACCTTCGCCGAAGAGACCTCGCAACTCCTGACGTTGCTCAACGCAGCCCAGCCGGTCGCTCGCACGCTGACCGAAGCCGATGCCGCCGTGCCGGCCTTTGAGGCCGACTGCGACCTCCTCGGGGTCCTCTCGTTGCTTCGCCATGGTAACCACGACGCGAAGCGTCCGCTACTCATCGCCTGCACGCCTGGCTCGCTCACCCGCCGCTCGCCGGCCCCCGAAGCCAGTGCCAAGGCGGAGATTGTCATCCGCAAGGGCGAGAAGCTCGCCTTGCAGGACTTCGCCCAGCGGCTCGCCGAAGACTTCGGCTATGCCCACGAAGCGCTGTGCGAACAGCCGGGCGAATACGCGCTCCGCGGCGGCATCCTCGACGTCTATCCGCTGAACGCGCAGATGCCCGTGCGCATCGACCTCTTTGGCGACACGGTCGAGTCGCTCCGGCCCTTCGATCCCGCGACCCAACGCAGCGAAGGTGAAGTCGACGGACTCGTCATCTGCGCCCCACGCGATGATTCTGGCTCCTCTCCCGAGGCGCCGTTCTTCCGCCACCTGCCGCCCGATGCGCTCATCATCTCGGTCGACCGTTGTCACGAAGAAGTGCTTTGCGCCGAGTTGGCTTCAGCTAAGGTCGACGAACTCGTCCTCGAGGAGACTGATGACGCTCCGCTCGGCTACGTGGCGCACGCGCTCGAATCCACGCCCGCCGAATCCCTGCTCATCGGCTCCGCCACCGATAGCGCCGAGAGGCGACCCGCCCTGTTGCGGGCGGCCGCCTCACTGGCAAAGGACGGGCGCCCATGCCTAATCACGGGTGACACCGACGGCTCAGTCGACCGCCTTAACGCCGACGTCGCTGGCGCCAAAATCCGTGGCTTTGCGCCACGCGTCATCCACGGCCGTTTCGGCTGGGGCGTGATTATTGCACCCGGCAAGCTGCCCGGACTCCTCAAGGACGGCCTGCTTCTACTTACCGAGCGCGAGCTCTTCGGCCGACGCAAGCGCCCACTTGCCGTCCTCCCTCGACGCCGGACCGCGGTCCGCGCCGCCGTCGGGCGCGCACTCGACTTCGGTGAACTCGCCGACGGCGATGCTCTCGTACACGTGACGCAAGGCGTCTGTCTCTTTCGCGGCATCAAGGCCCACGAGCATAACGGACGCACCGAGGATTTCGTCGGGCTCGAATTCGCAGAGAAATCGATGCTCCACCTCCCCGTGCGGGAGTCACATCTCCTCACGCGTTACATCGGTATAGGTCGCGCGCACCCGAAGCTCTCCAAACTCGGCGGAGGGGGCTGGGAGAAATCGCGCAAGGCCGCCGAGAAGGCGACCGCCGACCTCGCTGCGCAGTTGCTGGCCATGCAGGCCGCGCGCTCGACCAAGCCCGGCATCACGCACCCCAAGGACGCGGACAACGCGTGGATGGGCGAGTTCGAGCGTTCCTTCCCGCACCGCGAGACTCCCGACCAGACGCGTGCGATCATCGACGTGAAGGCCGACATGGAAAGGCCCGCGCCGATGGACCGACTTATCAGCGGCGATGTCGGCTTCGGTAAGACCGAGGTCGCCTTGCGTGCGGCCTTCAAATGCGTGCTCGGCGGACGCCAGGTCGCAATCCTCGCTCCGACGACCGTCCTTGCGCAGCAGCACTTCGAAAGCTTCAAGGACCGCCTCTCGCGCTGGCCGGTCTCCGTCGAGCTCCTCAGCAGCTACCGCACCGCCAAGCAGAAGGCCGATGTCCGGGCGCGAGCTGCGGCCGGCACGGTCGACATCGTCGTCGGTACGCACGCCCTGCTCTCCGACGGCACGAGCTTCGGCAAGCTTGGCCTTGTGATCATCGACGAAGAACACCGCTTTGGCGTCCGCCATAAAGAGCGACTCAAGCAGTTACGCATCGAGGTCGACGTCCTCGCCATGAGCGCCACACCCATTCCGCGCACGCTCTACCTCGCGCTCGTCGGCGCGCGCGACCTCAGCGTCATCGAGACTCCGCCGCGCGAGCGCCTGCCCATCCGCACCATCGTACGCAGTTACGACGCGAAGCTCGTGCGCGATGCCGTGAAGGCCGAGCTCGCCCGAGGCGGCCAGGTCTTCTACCTACACAATCGCGTCGAGACTATTCAGGCCGTCGCCGAACGCCTCGCCGCGTTGCTCCCCGAGGCACGTATCATCGTCGGGCATGGCCAGATGCCCGCCGGACAGCTCGAGGAAGTCATGTCGACGTTTGTCGCCGGTGAGTACGATA
>CAXNEN010000043.1:0-9282 GCA_964201505.1 Opitutales bacterium | reverse complement strand
GCATCCTCGACAACCTCATCGCCCAGAAGCGCATCCCCACCCTCATCATGGTGCAGATCGCCAACGGTGGCGGTGATGCCCAGGGCCACGAACGCGGCAGGGAATACGATAACATGTCCGGCCTCTACGCCGAATATATCCAGCACGAGGTACTCCCGCTCGTGGAGAAGAATTATGGCGTGAAGTTCACCACCGACCCCGAAGGCCGTGCCACGATGGGCACGAGTTCCGGTGGTTCCGCTGCGTTGATCATGGCCTGGTATCACCCCGAATGGTTCCGTCGCGTGCTCACGCTCTCCGGCACGTTCGTCAACCAGCAGTGGCCTTTCGACCCCAAGACCCCGGGCGGCGCCTGGGATTTCCACGACACCCTCATCCCGCAGAGCGAGCGCAAGCCCATCCGTCTCTACATGGCCGTCGGTGACCGCGACAACTTCAACCCCAACGTCATGCGCGACGGCATGCATGACTGGGTCGAAGCCAACCACCGCATGGCCAAGGTCCTCAAGGCCAAGGGCTACCCCTATCAGTATTACTTCTGCCAGGATTCCGGCCACGGTATCGGCAACGCCCGCGCCCAGCTCCTGCCCGCCGCCCTCGAATGGCTCTGGCAGGGCTATCAGGCCCGCTGAGGCAACCAGAAGGCTAGCGGGACAGGGGCTTACGGCACATTGCCGACGCCCGCGGGGCGGATATTGGGGTAGTTCTCTCCATTGACTCCCCCCCCAGTAGAGACCTATATAAGTCCCTACATTCAGTTACCCTCGTGACCCCGCGCGGACGACTTTTCATCCTTCAGACTCCTTTCAAAATGAGCCCACCCTCCTCCTTGCATCGGCTGCTTCCATGCCTCGGCGCCCTTGCACTACTCACCCACGCCGGCTCCCTTCAGGCCGCCCTGCCCACAGATGAATCCGGCGTCATCGCCTACCTCACTGACAAAGGCCTCAAAATCACCAAAAATCCTGAGGGCCACGCGATCATAGTATACTCCCGCGGCGCCTCCGTCCCGACGCCCGGTAAACCCGAAGTCAAAGGCGAGGCACTGCTGACGGCCGAGGAATATCAACTCGTCGCAAAATTACCCCACCTCGAAGAGACGGCCTTCAATTTAGCCCCATTGCGCGACACCGAATGGGGTTTCCTCCAAGCGTTACCGAAACTAAAGAGGCTGTCGATCTGGCACGGACATAAGTTCGCCACCTTGGAGCAATTCTCCGGACTACCCGTCGAATCGCTGACCATTGGCGGCTGCATGGGCCTACGGGATTTAAATCGCGACAACCCCAAGAAACAGCGAGAGGCCATTATGTCACTGCATGATTTGCCGAATCTCAAGCGGGCTAGCTGGCATCACTACCCCCTCATACCTGACGATTCACAGCTCACCCACATCGTCAGCCACTTCCCCAAACTCGAAGACCTCAGCCTTGACTTCACGGCGCCCAGTGGCTCCCAAACTACCATAACACCCACTGGTCTCGCCCTCCTCCAGAAGCTTCCCCTCACCGCTCTGAATATTGAAGGCCTCGGCACCCTGACCCCCGAGCATTTCAAAGCCCTCGCCGGGATTAAGACCCTGAAAAAACTGAACCTCACCGCCGGCAAATTACCCGTTCCGGCCGACGGCCTCGCCTTATTCAAGCAGGCCAGACCAGACGTGAACATCCCCACCACCCCTGTCAGTGCGGCACCCGTCGCCTTGCCCAAGAAGAAATAATGAGGTCAGTACTAACCTTTTGGGCCCTCGGCTGGGTGCTCACACTCCCTGCGGCCGACGTCCCAGGCTTAAAGCCGTTTCTGGAAAAGCATTGCTACGACTG
The DNA here is from genome assembly GCA_964201505.1 of Opitutales bacterium. Lineage (GTDB taxonomy): Bacteria > Verrucomicrobiota > Verrucomicrobiia > Opitutales > UBA953 > UBA953. The sequence continues at coordinate 7,459 of CAXNEN010000043.1, read as the reverse complement.
TCACGATGCGGACTCACACAAGGCGGGCCTGCGATTGGATAATCTACCAGTCGATTTCCGGGACGAAAAATCGGCCGCCACTTGGGCGCACGTATTCGATAAGATTAAATCGGGTGAGATGCCCCCGAAGAAAAAGACCCGGCCGGCCCACGCAGACATCACCGCGGTGACGGGCGGACTGCAGGCACAACTCCAAGCCGCCTCCCTCGAAAAGCAACGCACCAAGGGCCGCGTGCTTATCCGGCGCCTGAACGCGACGGAATATGAAACCGCCCTGCAAGACCTCCTTGGAACTAACGTGCGCATTCGTGAAATGCTCCCGGAAGACATATCGACCGCAGGCTTCGACAACGTGAGCGCCGGGCTCGATCTTTCGGCGGCCCATTTCCTACGCTACCAAGAGGCCGCCGCCAAGGCCGTCGCCTCCGTCGTACCCCCCTGCCCCCCGATCCCATTCTCCGCCACGCGCACGGGTGAGGACATGACTAAATTAGGTTCTAATTTCAGACAAACCCTCGGGAAGAGCGCTAAACTGGATGGCACCGCCCTCATCTTTTACAGCCAGTTGCCGCGCTATGGATTATGCGCCACGCCCAACGTCCGTGCCGCCGGGCGATACCGCATTCAGATGAAAGCCTCCGCCGTGGGCGCTGGCGGAAAACCCATTTCCGCCGCCTTCATGACCGTGACCAACGGCAAGGAACTTCCGGTCCTGCGAGAAATTCGCGACATCCCTTCTGGCGAACCCAAAGTCATCGAGTACGAGATCGACCTCGAACGGCATCAGGGTTTCGTGGTCAATCTGCTCACGTATTGGGACATCCGAGGGACCAAGCAAACTCTCGATGAATACACTGGAAGCGGTCTCCGCATCGAATGGCTCAAAATCGAAGGACCCATCAATCCCTTCCCCGGCCCGGCCTACGCCAATCTCTTCGGAAATCTTCCGCTGAAGGCGCAATCCATCGCGAAGGCTGAAAACGAAGGCGCCAAACCCGTTTTCAACGGAAAAAATTGGACGGTGGATAACTGGTATGCCGATCCACTTGTCCCCGTATCAGCGGCACCCAAGGAAGATGCCGCCCGACTTATTCGCGCTTTTCTGCCCCGGGCTTTCCGCCGAACAGTCAGTGAAGCAACAGTGCAACATTTCGTGAAAAAGGTGCACGCCCGGCTCGACCTGAAGTACACGTTTTACGATGCGATGACTTATGGTTACAAACTGATTCTATCATCCCCGGATTTCCTGTTGTTGACGGATTCGCCGACCTCCGTCGCCAACGTCCAAGGAAACCTGACCTCGACCAAACTCGACGATTATGCGCTGGCCTCGCGACTGTCCTTCTTCCTCTGGTCGAGCGTGCCCGACGAGGAGCTCCTAAACACAGCCCGCAAAGGGGAATTAAGCCGCCCCGCCGTCCTGTGGGCCCAGGTGGAGCGGATGCTCAACTCCCCGAAGGCACATCGCTTCACGGAAAACTTCACCGGGCAGTGGCTCGATCTAAGGAAAATCGAGGCCACCATTCCCGACCCCCAGCTCTACAGTGAATTCGATTACCTACTCCTTGCGGCGATGCCCAAGGAGACACACCTCTTCTTCGAAGAAATCCTCAGAAAAGACCTGAGCCTGCTCAACTTCGTCGACTCCGACTGGTCGATGCTCAACGAACGCCTGGCCACCCACTACGGCATCCCAGGCGTGAGCGGGGATGCATTCAGGAAAGTGATCCTTCCAAAGGATAGCCATCGGGGCGGCGTGATGACGCAGGCCAGCGTCCTAAAGGTGACGGCGGACGGCACCCGGACTTCCCCCATCCTCCGGGGTAAGTGGGTCCTCGAACGTATCATCGGAAAACCTCCGACCCCTCCACCACCCGACATTCCCTCCATCGAACCGGACATCCGCGGTGCCACCACCATCCGCGAGCAACTCGCCAAGCATCGCGACACCCCCGCCTGTGCCAGCTGCCATAACCACATCGACCCGCCGGGCTTCGCCCTAGAAAACTTCGACCCCATCGGTAATTGGCGGGAGTTTTACCGCGTCCCCGTCCGCACCAAGGCTGGCATCGTCAAGCTACCCTACGCAGGCGGCCGGGTAGCGTATCGTGGTCTCGATGTGGAAAAAGGCGGGCAAACCCCCGAGGGACGCCCCTTCAAGGATATCGTCGAATATAAAAAGATCGTCTTACTAGATAAAGATCAGCTGGCCCGCAGCCTGACCAGTAAACTCATGATTTATTCCACTGGCGCGGATATCGAGTTCGCCGACCGCGAGGTCGTCGAAGGAATCGTCGCCAAGCTCCGTTTGAAGAATTATGGATTCCGTACGCTCGTCCACGAAATCGTCCAGAGCCGCGTCTTCCTCAACAAGTAAGCCCTCCCCTTAACCCCACCAAACCCATGGCCCCTCCCCGCCTCGACCGTCGAACCTTCCTCCGTGCCTCCGGCATCGCCATCGGGCTGCCCTTCCTGGAAGCCATGATCCCGGCCAGCGCGGCCGAGGCGAAAAAGAGCGCCGCCCAGCAATCCCGCATGGTGCTCATCGGCCAACCCCTCGGGATGTATTCGCCGAACTTCTTCCCGACCAAAGCCGGTCGTGATTACGAAGCCAGCCGCTACCTGAAGAGTCTCCAAGCCCATCGGGATCAATTCACCGTTTTCTCGGGCATGTCCCACCGCTACGCAGCCGGCCACTTTGCCGAATGCGGATTATTCACCGGCGTACACTCGGAAATGATTCGCTACAATGAGATCAAGAACGGTATCTCGCTTGACCAGGAAGCCGCCTCCCACATCGGCAACCTGACTCGCTTCGCTTCACTCAACCTCGGCGGCGGCGACTTCGTTTGGAATCGACGCGGCGTCCGCGTGCCCTCCGAAACGCGGGCGACTCAAGTCTTCAAGAAACTCTTCATCGCCGGCACCGCAAACGAGGAAAAACGTGAGCTCCAAAAAGTCAAAGACGGCCAGAGCATCCTCGACGACGTCGGCGAGCAGATCAAGTCCCTCAACCGCCGGGTGAGCAGCGCTGACCGCAGTCGCCTCGACCTATTCCTGTCGTCGTTACGCGACGCCGAACACACCTTGCAGCAGGACGAACATTGGAGCAAGACCCCGAAGCCGCGCGTGGACTACCCCACCCCTACGAGCGAATTCACCAGTGCTCAACTCATCGAGCGTTCGCGCCAATGGTACAATATCGTGCATCTCGCGCTGCAGACGAACTCCTCCCGCGTCATCACCCTCTCGCTCAGCACCGGGGAACGCCCAGAGATCCCCGGTGTCACCCTAGGCCACCACGATGCCTCTCACCATGGACTCGATCCGGCGAAGCTCGAACAGCTCGCCTTGATTGAAGAAGCGGAGATCAAGGTCTTCGGAGAATTCATCGAGAAGATGAAGCAAAGTCGCGATGGCGAGCGCACCTTGCTCGATCACACCGCCATCCTCTACGCGAGCAACCTCGGCAACTCTTCCTCGCACGATAATAACAACCTGCCCATCATCCTGGCGGGAGGTAATTTCAAACACCAAGGCCACCTCGCCTACGACACGAAGAACAATCAGTTGCTCTCAAATTTATACGTCCGAATGCTCCACCATATGGACATTGAAGCGAAGTCCTTCGGCGCGAGCACGGGGATCGTCAGCGAAATCTGACCTAGACACCCCATCTCGGCCGAGGGGCGGAATAACCGGGCACCCGTGGCATCCTGACCGCTGCGCATCCCCGCCCTTGAAAGGCTCTTGCAGGGCTACCAGGCGCGCTAAATCCTCTCCTCATGCGTTCCGTTTTCCTCGCCCTGCTGCTCTGCTCAGCCCTCCCCGCCCTGGAATACGCGCACAAACCCGCAGACCCGCAGCCGACGGGTTGGCCGCTCACGGCGGAGGAAATCGCGTTCATCGCGAAGCCGGAGTTCGAACGTCGTCCAGGCCGCGAGGTGAATAAACACCTCCCTCACCTCTGGCCCGCCGTGCCGGCCGCCGGCAGCTGGGGCGGCACCAGCTGGGTCGATACCCACGCGAAGCTGGTCGCCTACGTCCAGAAGAACGTTGGTCCGTGCGACGTGCTGCTCGTCGGCGATTCAATCACGCAGCAATGGGGCAGCCCGCTCGATAAAGGTGTTTTTAATGCCGCCTGGCTCAAAGCCTTCCCGAATACCAAGACCATCAACATCGGTATCGGCGGCGACAAAGCTCAAAACGTGCTCTGGCGGCTTGATCACGGCGGCGTCGACGGGCTGAAGCCCAAGGCGATCGTGCTCATGATCGGCAATAATAACATGTTCTTCTCGCCCGAAACCGGCGTCGCCGCCGTTGCCCAAGGCGTGAAAGCCTGCCTCGCCAATCTCCGCGAGAAATTCCCAGAAGCCGACGTCGTCGTCGCGAAGATCCTGCCCTGTCACGCCCCGAAGGTCCGCTTCTACCAGGATATCCTTCTGACCAATGCCGAGATTGATAAACTTAACCTCGGGGCAGATCCGAAGGTCAAGGTGCTCGACCTCACGAAAGACTTCCTCAACGACGACGGCACGATCAAGCAGACGCTCTTCACCCCGGATAAAATCCACCTCTCGTTGGCCGGTTACGAAGTCTATGCCCAGCGCCTAGCCCCGCTGCTTAAGCCTGCGCTCCTTCGCTAGGCTTCGAAACGGGGTTGCAGGCCCAACGAGACCTGCTGACATCAGCTCATCCCCATGCGTTCCCTACTGCTCGCCGTGCTCGGCCTCACCGCCGCCCTCCCTGCCCAGGACATCGTCATCTACGGCGGAACCTCCGGCGGCATCACCGCCGCCATCCAGGCGGCCCGCGAAGGCCGAACGGCGGTACTCATCGAGCCGACGAAGTTCCTCGGCGGACTGACCACGGGCGGCCTCGGCGCCACGGACATCGGTAACAAGAAGGCCATCGGCGGCCTCTCCCGTGAATTCTACATGGCCGTCGGTAAGCATTACGCTAATCAGTCGAAATGGGTCCACCAGACCCGCGAAGCCTATTTCTCGAAGCGCCCCAACGGAAATATCGCCGACGAGGGTACGATGTGGACGTTCGAGCCCCACGTGGCCACCGCCATCTACGACCGGATGCTCAAGGCGGCCGGCGACAAGGTGACGGTGGTCTACGGCGAGCGCCTCGACCTCAAGAAGGGCGTGATCAAAGACGGCACCCGTATCGTGAAGATCGTCATGGAGAGCGGCCGCGAGTTCACCGGCAAGATGTTCATCGATGCGACCTACGAGGGCGACCTGATGGCCAAGGCCGGTGTCAGCTACCACGTCGGCCGCGAAGCCAACGCCACCTACGGCGAGACGCTCAACGGCGTCCAAGTCGCCCATGCGAAATCCCACCAGTTCAAGGTCGAGGTCGATCCCTACGTGAAGAAAGGTGACCCCTCCAGCGGCCTGCTGCCGGGCATCGAGAAGGAAATCCCGGGGCCCGACGGCTCCGGCGATCGCAAGATCCAGGCCTATAACTTCCGCATGTGCACGACCGACGTCCCGGAAAACCGCCGCGACTGGGAGAAGCCGGCGAACTACGACGAACGGTGGTATGAGCTCGCCCTCCGCAACATCGAAGCCGGCGAAGACCGCATCTCCTGGAATCCGGTGGCGATGCCTAACCGCAAGACAGACACGAACAACAACTTCGCCATCAGCACCGACTTCATCGGTCAGAACTGGGATTACGCTGACGCCGATTACGCCACCCGCGCCAAGATCTGGCAGGCCCACGAGGACTGGCAGAAGGGCTTGATGTGGACCTACGCTTATCACCCGCGCGTGCCCGAGAAGATGCGCCTGGCCTTCCAGAAGCTCGGCCTCGCGAAGGACGAGTTCCTCGATAACGGCAACTGGCCCCGCCAGCTCTACATCCGCGAAGCCCGCCGGATGATCTCCGATTACGTGATGTCCGAGAAGAACTGCCGCCGCGTCGAAGTCATCGAAGACTCCGTGGGCATGGGTGCCTACAACATGGACTCGCACCACATCCAGCGCTTCGTGACCAAGGAAGGCTTCGTGCGCAACGAGGGCGACATCCAGGTCGGCAGCAAACCCTACCCGGTCAGCTACCGCAGCATCCGGCCGAAGGCCTCGGAATGCACCAACCTGCTCGTGCCGGTGTGCATGAGTGCCAGCCACATCGCCTACGGCTCCATCCGGATGGAGCCCGTCTTCATGGTGCTCGGCCAGTCCGCTGCCACGGCCGCCGGCCTGGCCATCGAACGCGGCACCTCGGTACAGGCCGTCGATTACGGCGCCCTCAAGGAACGCCTCCTCGCCAACGGCCAGATGCTTGACTTCGTGACCACCACAATAGCCGGAACTGGCCACGGCCTCGACAAGGCCAAGCTCGCCGGCGTCGTCGTCGACGACTCCGAAGCTACCCTCAAGGGCTTCAACCAAACCGCCCAGACCATCGCCGGCTTCGTGGGCGAAGGCTACCGCCACGATGGCAACGCGGAGAAAGGCGCGATGTCCGCCCGCTTCACCCCCACCCTCTCCGCCGCCGGACAGTACCAGGTCGCCATCTCCTACAGCGCCAACGGTAACCGCGCCACGAACGTCCCAGTCACCATCCATCACGCCAAGGGTGAGACCCAGGTGCTCGTGAACCAGAAACTCTCGACCAAGAGCGAAGCCCCCTTCCACGTCGTCGGCACGTTCGAATTCGCCGCCGGCAAGGACGGCTGGGTCGAGATTGGCAACGCGGGCACCGACGGCCACGTGATCGTCGACGCCGTGCAGTGGCTACCGGTAAAGCGCTGAGAATCTGCCCCCTGCCAATTGCCGAAAATCAGAACCTGCGCGCCTGAATTAAGCGTAGCAAAGCGAGGACCTACGTCGATAGTGTCGGCTGGTATCCCGATGAAGCCACTCACCTTCTTCAGCCTGTTGCTCACTTCCTTAGCACCGCTCCTGGCGGCTGAAACGAAAAAACCAAACGTCTTGTTCATCGTCGCGGATGACCTCGGCTACCGAGAGTTGGGTTGCTATGGCGGCAACGGCATCCCGACGCCGAATATCGACCGGCTCATCGCCAAGGGCGCACGCTTCACGGATGGCTACGTCACGGCTCCTTTCTGCGCCGCCTCTCGCGCCGCACTGCTGACTGGCCGTTACCAAACGAGCTTCGGTTTCGAATTCAATCCGATCGGCAGCAAGAATCTGGAACCTGGCATCGGCCTGCCCGTCGGCGTACCGACCATCGCCGATCGCCTGCGCACCGCGGGGTATCACACGGGGCTTGTCGGCAAATGGCACCTGGGCGGCACCGCCCCCTTCCACCCGCAACAGCGAGGCTTCGCCGACTTCTTCGGCTTCCTCCACGAAGGCCGCTACTTCGAGCCCGCAATCGGCAAGGGCAATACCACCTGGCTGCGCCGGAAGAACCTACCTGATGGCGCCATGGGGCGCTGGACCTCGCCAGATGGCCGCCTGATCGAGAGCGACCACCT
>CAXNEN010000042.1:0-9326 GCA_964201505.1 Opitutales bacterium | reverse complement strand
GAGCTGCAGGCCGACCTTGAAGGCGCCCTCATCATCCCCGTCAGCGAACTGAACCGTCTCCGCCGCGACCTCTCCGAAGAGATTTCCAAGCTCCGCAGCCTGCCGCTGCGCTGGACGCTCCTGCCTTTCGAGGAATCCGCGACGAAGGTCGCTCCCTTCGAGCCGAAGCGCCCTGGCGAAGCGGAGATCATCGTTGTTATCCGTGAGCCCGAGCAGTTGGATTCCGCCCTCGCGAGCGGCGCCCGCGTCATCTACGCCGAGTACGAGGACCCGAAGAAGTTCCGCGCCGCCGTCGCCCGCGTCCGGGCCTACGAGCAAGAAGCCGGCCGCAAGGTCGAGTTTTGGGCCATGGGTCCGCGCATCCATAAGCAGGGCGAAGAACGCATCAGCGAGATCGTCCTTTCCTGTGAGGCCGACGGCTACCTGGTCCGTAATCACGAGGACCTGCGTGCCTTCAAGGGTAAGCGACTCCGCGCCGACTTCTCCCTGAACGTTGCCAACGGACTCACCGCCGAGTGGCTTATGAGCGAGCACGCCCTCGAAGGGCTGACGGTCTCTTACGATCTTAACTCGGAGCAGGTGACGGCCCTGTTCCAATCCGCTCCGCCGGAGTGGTTCGAAGTCACGGTCCATCAGCACATGCCGATGTTCCATATGGAGCACTGTGTGTTCTGTGCCTTTCTCTCCAAGGGTAAGGATTACCGCGACTGCGGCCGCCCCTGCGAGACGCACCGCGTCAAACTGCGCGACCGCGTCGGCGCCGAACACATCCTTAAAGCCGACGCGGGCTGCCGTAACACGCTCTTCAATTCGCGCGCCCAGACCGGCGCCGAATACGTCACGCAGCTGCTCGCCCTCGGCGTCCGCCGCTTCCGTGTCGAGTTCGTCGACGAGGATGCTTCTACCGTGACGCGTACGCTCGAGAAATATCAAGCCCTCCTCAAGGGTGACCTCGATGGCACCGCCCTCTGGAATGACCTCAAGGTCCTCAACCAGCTAGGCGTCACGCGCGGGACGATGAGGGTAAAGCTCTGATTACTCCTCGCCGCGGAGGCGGGGGAGCAGGCCGGTGATGCGGCGCGAATCCGAAGCGTTGCGGACCGCCATCGCGTAAGCGGTGGGGTCGCCGACCAGGATGACCTGCTTACGGCCGCGGGTGACGGCGGTGTAGACGAGATTACGCGCGAGCATGATGCTGTGCTGGCGAAGCAGCGGCACGACGACCGCAGGGAACTCGGAGCCTTGCGACTTATGGATGCTCACCGCGTAGGCGAGATGCAGGTCGCCCTGTTCGCCACGTTCGAGCTCCACGCGGGCGCCGTCGAAGTCGATCAGCAGCGTGCCTTCCTCGTTCTGGCCGAGCACCACGCCAAAATCGCCGTTGAAGACGTTCTTGTCGTAGTTGTTGCGGGTCTGGATGACCTTATCGCCTGGCTGGATGCGGCCGGGTCGCGCATCGGCGCCGCGCAGGCGGCCTTGCAGGGCCTGATTAAAAGCCTGGATGCCGCCCGTGCCCTTGTGCATCGGCGCGAGCACCTGGATGTCGCGGAGCGGGTCGAAGCGCAGGGCCTTTGGCAGAATGTCGCAGCAGAGTTTCGTCACCATCGCCACGCAGGCTTCGGGGTCGTCGACACGCACGAAGTGAATATCCTGGGTGAAGTCGAGTTTGGCGGGATCCTCAACCGGCGTGGGCGGGGTGGTGTCGGCGTGCAGGATGCCGTGGGCGACGGTGACGATGCCGCTACGGGCACCTTGGCGGAAGACCGTATCGAGGCGCGTGACTGCGGCGGCGCCGGAATCAATGAGATCACCGAGCACGTTGCCCGCGCCGACGGAAGGGAGCTGGTTAACGTCGCCCACGAGCAGGAGGTGGGCTGTGCCGGGGACGGCGCGCAGGAGCGATGCCGCGAGTTTCGTGTCGAGCATCGAGGACTCATCGATGATGACGAAGTCCGTGGAGAGCGGGTTCTCGGCGTTGGCGGTGAAGCCGCCGGCCGCCGGATCGAACTTAAGGAGACGATGAATCGTCGAGGCCTGCACGCGCGTGGCCTCAGTCATGCGTTTTGCCGCGCGGCCCGTGGGCGCACCGAGGGCCATCCGTACGCGCTTGGCGCTGAGGATGTCGCACAGTGCCTTGAGGATGGTCGTCTTGCCGGTGCCGGGGCCGCCGGTGAGGACGGTGACCTTGTTCTGCAAAGCCATGAGCACGCCGGCCGCCTGCGCGGGCGAAAAGGCGAAGCCGGCCCGGGTCTGGGCCCATTCGACGGCCTTATCGGCGACGATGGTCGGCAGGCCCGAAGGCGTGGCGAGGAAGCGTTGGATGGAGGCAGCGATGGACTTCTCGGCGTTCTCCTGGGGGCGGAGTTGGACGAGGCGGACGCCGCGGGTGGAGAGCACGCCGACGGCCTTTTCTTCCATCAGCTTGCGGAGGCGGTCGTGGACGATGGTCTTGTCGACCTCGAGGAGTTCGGTGGCTTTCTCGAGCAGGCCCTCGTCGGGGAACGCGCTGTGGCCTTCGCCTTCAAGTTCTTCGAGGGTGTGCAGGATGCCGGCGTCGACGCGCTGCGGGCCGGCGGTGGGCAGTCCGAGATTACGGGCGATCTTGTCGGCCGTCTTGAAGCCGACGCCTTCGACCTCGCGGCACACTCGGTAGGGCTCGCTGGTGAGGACCTTCTTGGCGTCTTGGCCGTAGGCTTTGACGATACGAATGCAGAGCGCGTTGGTCACGCCATAGGTCTGCAGGAACACCATGACTTCGCGCAGGGCTTTCTGATCTTCCCAGGCAGCCTTGATGGATTTCGCGCGGCCGGGGCCGATACCTTCGACTTCGCGGAGGCGGCCTGACTGGTTGGAGATGATATCGAAAGTGCGGACGCCGAACTTCGCGACGATCTTGTCGGCGTAGGTCTTGCCGATGCCCTTGATGAGGCCGCTGCCGAGGTATTTGCGGATACCGTGGACGGAAGAAGGTAGACGTGAACTGAACGTGCGCACGCGCAGCTGCGGGCCATGCGAAGGGTGGCGTTCCCAATGCCCAGTGACGTCGACGGTCTCGCCGCATTGCATGCCAGTCATGTTCCCGAGGATGATGACCTTCTCGCCGGCTTCCGGTGCCAGTTCCGCAATCGTGAAATGCGTCTCCTCGTCGAGCCACAGGATGCGCTCGACCACGCCCGAAAGGGTGGTTTCGGGTCCGCGCGGCGGCTCGCGTGGCGGCGACATAAGGTAAGCCAATCATCCCCGCGGGGCGGGTGCGAAACGAAAATCAGCCTAGACCGAAGAGCTCGCGGCCCAGTTCGGGCAGGCCGGCATGGACTGTGTCCGGGGCGTAGGGGGCGAGTTCTTCGGCGGTGTGGCTGCCAGTCGTCACGCAATGGATCGCGGCGAGCTTACCGTTACGGGCGGTGGAGATGTCGAACGGTGAATCCCCCACCATGACCGTGGTTTCAGCCCGGGCCTTGAAGGAGGAGAGGACGAAGTGGGTGAACTCCGACTGGGGCTTACGCCAGGGATGGACGTTGGTGCCGTAGACCGCATCGACGACGTCATCCAGCCCGAGGTGCTCCATGATCTTCTTCGAGTTGGCGTCGTCCTTATTGGTGTACACCGCGATCCGGACGCCTTTGACGCGTAGGCCGACGAGGATTTCACGGCAGCCGGGGTAGGCGCGCAGGCCGTGGTACATCACGGAAGGGAAGTGTTCGCGGAAGAGGCGCGTCGCGGTGGGGGCGTTGGCTTCGCCGGCCAGCTTGACGACCGTGATATTGACCGACCCGCCGACGGCACGACGGATCTGCTCCAAGGTGACGCCGGGTAGCCCCATCATGCTCATCACGTCGTCGTAGCAGCGATGGATCGCCTCGAAGTTGTCGACCAGGGTGCCATCGAGGTCGAAAAGCACGGTTTCGGGAAGGGGGCGGGCCATGGCGAAGCCCTTATGAGGAGTGGAACGGAGTGGTTTCCAAGTTTGGAATTGAAGGAAAGGGCAGGCGACCTAGGTTGCGGTTTCTCACCATGAGCTTCTCGCTGGATCTTACCAAGCCCCTCGGCCGCCTCGGCCTGGCCATCAATACCCTCGTCCTCGGCGCCGTCTTCTACGGCATCTCCGTCGGCGCCTACTCCTATATGACCCTTACTCTTCCCGAGTCTGGTGCCCATGCCAAGGAGGCCGCCGTCAAGGCCGCGCTGGTGGATAAGGCCGTCGCCAAGGCCAAGACCGCCGCCAAGGGTAAGGCTTTCGACGAGAAGGCCGCTGTCGCTGCGGCCGAAGCCGCCGCCGAGCCTGAAGTGAAGAAGCAGGCCCAAGACATTCACCACCACGCCGTCGAAGGCTGGGCTCCGTTCGCCATCTTCCTGTTAATCGTCTCGGCCATCTTCTTCTCTGGTTTCCTTTCCATCTATGTCCAGCGTCGCGCCAACAATGGTGGCCTGAAGGGCCTCTGGATCTTCACCAATCACCTCGGAGCCTGGGCCTTCGCCTGCTATGTCGCCTTCTATCCTTACCTCGCGGCTCATGGCCTGCGTAATGCCTGGGCCCCCGCTTTCATCGGTGGCTTGGTGCTACTTCTGCCAGTGTTCTTCGCTGGCGAAGGTCATCACGACCACGACCATGATCATGGCGATGGCCACGATCACGGCCACACCCACTGAGACGGCTCAAAGCGGCGCGGTGGCGCCGAAGTCGAAGACGGTGTGACTAATCAGGCCTCGCTCCAACACGGCGAGGTCTGATTGATTGTCGGTGACGAGGCTCTCGCCGTCGTTCCAGGCGAAGGTGAAGCCCTGTGCCGAACGTTTGAAGAGGGAGCCATGGCGGACTAGAGCCGGCGTGGAGCGTTCCATCGCGGTGCCGTCGGTGACCGTGGCGGGGTAGTTGAGGCTGTGAACGTGTAAGCCGAGGTTGGGCTGGCCGATGAGCCCTTTGGCGAAGCGGGCGGCGTGGCGGCCGGCGGCCTCAAGGTGCGGACGAAGGGCCGGAGGACAGACCGCCGAGTTGCGGTGGACCTGTTCGAAGAGCGATTTCTCGAGGTCGAGGGAGCAGGCCACGGCCGGCAGGCCCCATGACGTGCCTTCGGTCGCGCCAGCGAGGGTGCCGGAACTCAGGCAGAGGGGCATGGTGGCGTTGAAGCCGATGTTGATGCCGGAGAGGACCACATCGGGCTTCACGGGTAGCAGGTGGCCCAGGGCGATGTTGACGCAGTCGGAGGGGGTGCCGTCGATGGACCAGGCCTGGCGGCCGAGGTTCGGGTATTCGGCGAGGGTGACTTCGCGGTGGCGGCTGAAGGCCCGACCGATCCAGCTGCGCTCCCCGGAGGGGGCGGCGACGACGACGTCGAAGCCTTCGCTCATGCAGGCGGCGACCAAGGCGTGGAGGAAGGCGGCGTTAATGCCGTCATCATTGGTCAGCAGGGCGATCGGCTTCATTTTAATAAGGTCAGGACTTTGCTCCCGGCAGGCCGGCTTCAAGATCGGTAATCTGGTCGCGGAGGGCGGCGGCGGTCTCGTAGTCCTCCTCCTTCATGGCTACCTTGAGCAGGTCGCGCGCCTTGGTCAGTTTGGCCTCGCGGTCGGCGGCGGCATCGTACGGGCGGCGACCATGGTGTTCGAGGCCTGGCTGGATACGGGCGATCGTGGCTAAGGCCTGCGGCGCATGCGCCTCGTAGCAGGTGGCGCAGCCGAAACGATGGACACGGTCGAAATCGGTCCACCGGAAGCCGCAGGTGGGGCATTTGCCTCGGCCAACGGGGGTGGGGACGGTCAGCTTGAGCCCGAGCGCGAGGGAGGGTAGGATGGAGTCCGAGAGCAGGGAGGGGCAGCCCTGGCAGCAGGCATAAGTCTCCGCCTTACCCCCGGCGACGAGGGTGAAGTACACCGCGGCGTTCTGGATGCAGCCCTGGCAGGATGGCGGACGAGGAATCAAGGGGTCACAGTGCAGGCGAACGGCCTCAGTTTCAAGTGCGACGACAAACCTTTTCAGGTTGAAGCCATCCCGACGGCGGATTGCCTATGAAAGTGATGCTTTCTCCTGTCCTTATGTTCGTGCTGGCTGACACTACGAAGGGCGCTCTCTGGTACTTCCAGCAGATGGACACCGCCGGCATGGCCGTCGCCGTCATCCTACTCATCTGTTCCTTCATCGGCTGGGGTGCGATGATCCAGAAATGGTCCGACGTTCAGGAACTACGCCGTCGCAACCATGCGTTCGAACGTCGACTACGTGATGAGGCCTCCGTCGTCGCCCTCAACTTCCCGGGCGGCTCCAATCTCGGACCTTACGAGTTCCTTGTCGCCGAGGGCGTCTCCGCCGTGCAGCGCCACAAGGGTCGCCTCGTGCGCAAGTCCGACGTCACCCTCTGCATGGGGCACGTCGAGAATGCGGTCCAACGTGGCGTCTCCCGAACGATGGTGAAGTACGAGGACAAGATGGTGCTGCTGAGTTCGCTGGTTTCCGGTGGTCCGTTCCTTGGCCTGCTCGGCACGGTCTGGGGAGTGATGGTCACCTTCGGCGCGCTGACCGAGAAGGCCAGCATCGCGCAGCTCGCTCCGGGCGTCTGCGGTGCGCTCGTGACCACGACCCTCGGCCTGCTCGTCGCGATTCCCGCCACCTTCGGTTATAACTACCTCCTCACTCAGGTGAAGATCATGACGACCGAACTGGAGAATTTCGCGAGTTCGCTGGCGGACCGCGTCGAACTGGAACTCGAAGGCGAAGCCCGCCGCAATTTCGAGGCCTCGCAGGAACGCGACCGCCTGCTGCGCGCTGCCGCGCCCGTCGCCTCCGTCGAGGCTGCCCCGCTCCCCGTCGCCGAGGCTCCTTTCGCTTTGCCGGGCTGGGAAGACGCGCAGTAAGCCCTCATGGCACGCTCGTTTTCCAGACCCAACCGGCTCAACGTCATTAGTGAGCTGAACGTCACGCCGATGCTCGACCTCTGCTTCGTCTTGCTGATCATTTTCATGATCGCCACGCCAGTGCTCGAGCAGACCACCGCAGTCAATCTCCCCAAGGCCGACAAGGGCGCGGGCAAGACCCCCGACACGAAGGTCCAATACCGTTTCGTGAGTATCGATCGTAATGGCGGTTACACCATTGGGGCCCGCTCGGTCACCTTCGCTCAACTGGAAACTGAGTTCGCCGCCCTCGCCGCTATGCCGGAAGCCGAGCAGCCGGTCCTGCGTATCCGTGGCGACGGGGTATTGTCCTACCAGAAGATTATCGACGTCCTTTCCGCCGCCCGGGCCAAGGGGCTCACCAAGGCGGGGCTAGACACCGAGACGCGCTGACATGTCAAACGGAGGCAAAGGATGGGTCGGTTCCGTCGCGGTGCACCTCGGCATCCTGGCCGCCATCATCGGGTTTTCTTGGTACGCCTCACGCCATCCAGGTGAAGTCGTCGATCCGGTGGACCCTCTGCTCATCGACCTGAACGGCATCCCAGGGAAGCGCCCCGGCGAAATCGGCAAGAAGTCTGGCGTCGCCCAAGGCTCTGAGGCGGGATCGAATAACGGCGTTGCCCGGATTCATCTTAAGAAACTCGACGTCGAGAAGATCCTCAAGGAACGAGAGCAGGCCGAACAAGCCACGGCTTCAGCTCAGAGTTCGGCCAAGACGATGGTGAAATCCTCATCCAAGTCGGGCGCGAGCAGCAATTCGGGCAAGACCACGCTGGGTGAATTCATGAAGTCGAAGGGTGGGAAGTTTGGGTCCGGCAAGACCGGCGGCATTGGTGGCGTCTCCGTGAAGAAGGGTCGCAGCTACGGTGCCGGCGATAATGGTGGCGAAGGCGGTTCGGCCTCCGAACAGGCGATTTACGCCGGCGAGGTCCAGGCCCGGCTGCGGACGGCCTGGAATGAACTCGTCGCGGCTGAAGGTTCTTCGGTCGCCACCGGCGGCTCCTGTGGCGTCACGGTTTCTGTCGATGCATCTGGCTTCGTCGTTTTTTCCGGCTGGCTGACGAAACCAGTGGACCCCCGCATGGCGGAGCTGGTGAAACAAGCCTGCGGTATGGTTGGTAATTGCGGCAAGCCTCCCAAGGGGATCGCCTTCAAAATCGATTTCACCAAGATCAGCCTGTCCGACGGCTGAGCGAGCTCAGTCGCGGATCTCGAGCACGATCTGTACCTCGACGGACGCGCCGAGAGGCAGGCCGTTGACGGAGACCGCGGCGCGGGCGTGTTTGCCTGCGTCGCCGAAGATCTGAAGCAGGAACTCCGAGGCGCCATTGAGCACCTTGGGGCTGTCGCTGAAGCCGTCGACGCCGTTGACGAAGCCGTTGACCATCACCACGCGTGAGACGCGGTCGAGCGAGCCGAGGGCGGCCTTGGCGTTGGCCAGTGCGTTCAGCGCGCAGAGCTTGGCGGCCTCCGCGGCCTGGACGAGGTCGATCTCGCGGCCGACTTTACCGAGTGAAGCGACCTTGCCGTCCTTCATCGGCAAGGTGCCGGCGAGGTAGAGTAGGTTGCCGGTGCGGACGGCCGGGACATAAGCGCCGGCGGCGGCGGGGGGGGTCGGCAGGGTGAGGCCGAGTTCGGTAAGGCGGGCTTCGACGGAGGACATAAGTTCAGAACCAATACTTGGGCCAGCGGGCCTCTCGGCGCAAGTTGTGATAGAAGGAGCCTAGGCCGGTGGCCTTACTTCAGGGTCTTGATGCCCAGGATGATCTCCTGCACCAGTTCACGGCTCCGGGCCTTGATCTCGCGGTTCAGCGTGGATTCGGAAGTGCCGCTGGCGCGCTTCGACTGCGAGTAGGACTGGGCCAGCACGGCTTCCTTATTGCGGGTAATCGTGGCGTTGTCGCGGACGGAAAGAATTACGTCGGCGTCGTAGCGACCGAGTCCGCGGTTGAAGCGGACGTCGATGGTCAGGAGGGGCGTGGAGGTTTCCGGCGTCTGCGGATTAAATTCCTTGGGGGTGATGCTGGCGCGACGCATCTCGAGCTCCATGGCGTCACGGATTTCGCTGCGGAGGTCGGCGTCTTCAGGACGGCTTTCGGAGGTAGCGACGTCGATAAAGAAGAAGGTGATACCACGAAGTTTTGCGAAGGCCTTATCTTCGCCGCCGGTGCGGAGGGGGTCGGCGGCTTGGGCGTGGCCGGAGGCGGCGATCAGGGAGGTCAGTAGGGCGAGGGCGAGGGAGCGCATGGGAATGAAGTTAGCGTAGGCGAGGGGGCGTTCCGTTCAATCCCCTTTCGCGGGGACGAGCCGGACGGCGGTGAAGGGGTGCTGGTTGAGTAGGGTGGGATACCAGCCTTGTACCTCGGGGCGGATGAGGAACTTGTTCTTGTTGAAGACGACGGGCAGGATGGGCGCTTGGCTGATGAGGCGGGCCT
>CAXNEN010000041.1:0-9491 GCA_964201505.1 Opitutales bacterium | reverse complement strand
AACCACAACCGAGCACCGCAATCTTCATCGAAGCGCTCATTTGGGCAAGAAGGTGGCGACCCACTCAGCCGGCGTGGAGCCGGACTGCGCGGAAAGCAGGCCTAATAGCTCGCCGGCATCGGCGACAGCCTGAGCACGGGGGCCCGGGGCTTCGACACACTCACGCAGGCGGGCGGCCAAGGGCGCGGGCTCACAAGCACCCTGCAGGTATTCAGGCCAAGCCTGTCGCTTGAGGAGGATGTTCGCGATACCGAGGTCGTCAATCCGACCGGCAATCAGGCGCCGTCCGACAATCCAAGTAAGCGGGTTGGCGCGATACACGACCGCGCCAGGGATGCCGGCGAGCGCGACGGTGAGTGACATGGTGCCAGAACTGACGAGCGCAGCACAACCGGCGGCCGGGCCTTCGGAGACGGGGCGCAGGTCGATACCCTTAGCCTGATCGCCGTATTCGGCCAACAGGCGATAAAGCTCCGCATGCACTTCGCCACCGGTGTGGAGCACGAGTGCGCGGCGCTTGGGATGGTCCTTACGAAAGAGCGCGAACGCCTCGACGAGCGCGGGGAAGATTTTGCGGACGGGCTTTGGACGGCTACCCGGCAGCAGCAGGACCGGGCCTTCGGGGTCATACTTCAATCCAGGCTGATGGTCGGACTCAGCAAAAGGATGACCGACGAATCGAGCATCCAACTTAGTGTCGGCGTATACCGCCGGCTCGAACGGGAAGATGGTGCCGACGCCATCCAGGTCACGCGCCATGGTGAAGCGACGCTTGGGCTTCCAAGCCCACAACTGCGGGCTGACGTATTGGATGACAGCCGTCTCGCCGAAGCCGGCACGCGACAGGCCCGCCTTGCGGAGCTCGTTAGCCAGACGGAGATTGAGGCCCGGGTAATCGACCAGCATGACGACCTTAGGCTTCCACTGCGTGGTCCAAGAAACCATGCGCGCGAAGAGCTTTCGGTAGAACGGATAAGCGGAAAGAATTTCCACGATGCCCACGGCGGAGAACGTGGTCATGTCCATCAGCAACTGGGCTCCGGCAGCGCGTAACTCCGGCCCACCAAAGGCGGCAATACGCAGACCCGGGCGAGCCTTAAGTAATTCTGCGACGACCTTGGCGGCGTGCTGGTCACCGGAATGCTCCCCAGCCACCACGAGGATATCGACCTCGCCCGCACGGGGCCGGTCGAAGTGCGCCGGGATGGACGGGAACGCGCTCATTTGCGCGCCATACCAGCGCGGATCTGTTCGGTGATTTTGATCGCGACTTCCAAGGCAGTGCGGCCGAGCTCGCCGCTGACCTTCGGGCTCTTGCGATCGCGGACGCAGGCGGTGAATGAAGCAAGTTCGATAGCCAGAGGCTCACCCTTCTCGATTGGAATCTCTTCCTTGGCGAAGCCGCCCTCGGCGGTCGGGTCGACGCGCACGGTGTGACCCTTCTGGCCCATGAAGTCGATGGAGAGATAGCCACCGGTCTGGAAGACACGGATCTCGCGGTTCTTCTTCAAGGAGACGCGGCTGGAGCTCAGGTTGGCAACGCAGCCATTCTTAAAGGCGATGCGGGCGTTGGCGATATCCTCCGTCTTGGTGACAACCGACACGCCGACGGCGTCGATGCGCTCGACCGGGGAGTTGGCCAGCTGCAGGACGATGCCGATGTCGTGGATCATCAGATCCAGCACGACGCCGACCTCGGTGCCGCGCGGAGTGAAGGGGGCGAGGCGCTCCGCAGTGATGTAGCGGGCATCAGTGACGGCCTTCTCTAGATACGACATCACGGGGTTGTAATGCTCAATATGACCGACCTGGACGATGCGATCGGCTTTGGCGGCGGCGTCCAGAATCTGGGAGGCCTCTTCGAGCGTGACGCAGATGGGCTTCTCGATGAGCAGGTGGACGCCCTTGGCGAGTAGCGGCAGCGCCACGGCGGCATGGTGATTGGTCGGGACGACGATGCTGACGGCGTCACAACCGGCGGCCATCTCCTCGAGCGTAGCGAAACGGTGGCAGTTATGCTTGGCGCAGATTTCGGCCGCCCGGGCATCGTTGGGTTCGAAGATGCCGGCGAGTTCGGCGCCAGGCAGGGTCGAATAGATGCGGGCGTGGTGCTGGCCGAGCGAACCCGTGCCGGCCACCCCGCAGCGGATGCGCGTAGCGGTCATGAACCCCAGACTCCCTCGGGCTAGGGATTCCTTCAATCCGAAAACCCGGCACACCCCAGACGGCTCGCCTGGCGACGCCACGACACACGTACCACCGTCAACCTCTAAAAGACATGGCCCAGCGGACTCCCTTGTTGCCGAGACGCCGTTATCGCAGGTAGAAAACAGCCATGACGCATGATGCGGAATTGGCGACCTTGGTGCGCCTCCTCGACGACCCCTCCCCGGTCGTCCGTCTCGCCGTGCTGAGCAAAATCAAGGCCGCCGGACTACCAGGCGTCCTCTGGCTCGAAACCCTGACGAAAGACGAAGCCCTCGCGGCCCTCGCCCGCACGCTACTCGCTGACCTGCGTACGCCCGAGGCCGCAGCGCACGCCTTCCTCGTGCACATTCGCGACCCGCACTGTGACCTCGAGGAAGCCTGTCTTCGGCTGGAGCGCGCCACGGACGTGTCTTTGGCTGATGACGCCTACTCCGCCGAACTTGACCGCCTTGCCAATCGCACGCGCGAACTCATTGCCGAACCACTCGATGTCCGCGCAAAGTGCCGCCTGCTCTGCCGCGTGATCTTCGGTGAAGAAGGCTATCGGGGCGCTCAGGAAAGCTTCGCCGTCCCGTCCTCCTCGCTACTCTCGCAGGTCATCCACAGCCGTCGCGGCATCCCGATCTCGCTCTGCCTGATCTTCCTGCTCGTCGCCCGCCGCCTCGGCCTACCCGTCGAGCCGGTCGGCCTGCCCGGACGTTTCATGGTCGGCATCTTCCGCGGCCGCGAGCCGCTCTACATCGACTGCTACGAAGGCGGCGCCTTTCGCACCCGCGCGGAAGTGCAGTTGCTGCTGCTCGACAACCAGCTGCCGGCCGACGAGGCCTTCCTGCGTCCCGTGACCACACACCAGACGCTCGCCCGCTGCTGCCGGAACCTTGTCTCGCAGTTCGAGGCGCAGGGCGACGACCTCAGCAGCCGCCTCTTCCTCACCTTCGTCCACGCCCTGGAAAAATCCGATGAGCGCTCCTGACACCCTCACGCTCGCGTCCCTGCGCTCGACTGAATTCGCCCCTGGCCAGCTCGGCGTGCTCGGCGACCCGATCGCGCACTCGCTGAGCCCGGCGATGCACAACGCCGCGCTGACGACGCTGCTTCCAACAAACCCACGCCTCGCGGGCGTACGCTACCATCGGCTGCACATCACGGCGGGAGAACTGCCCGAAGCGCTGGCCTTATTGCACACTAAAGGTTTCGCCGGCGTGAACCTCACGGTCCCGCACAAAATCCAGGCGCTCTCGCTTGCTGAATCGCTCTCGTCCGAAGCCCGGCGTGCCGAGTCCGTCAATACGCTCGTGCGCACGGCGACCGGCTGGGCCGGTGATACTACCGATGGTCAAGGCTTCCTCGAAGCGCTGCGCGAACGCTCCGGTCGCACGACCAAGGATCGCCCCGTCATCCTGCTCGGCTCCGGTGGGGCCGCCCGCGCCGTGGCAGCCGCCTGCCTCGCCGACGGCTGCTCATCGCTCCGCCTGCACAACCGCGATGTCGCCAAAGCGCTCGCGCTCGCCGCCACGCTCGCCGACCCGCGGATACTGGCCGCGGGACTCGACCAAATCACAGCTTCGCCGGACGCCGTCATCGTGAACTGCACCACGCTTGGATTGAAGTCGGCGGACGCCTCACTCTTCCCCCTCGCGCTCCTCGACACCGGACAATTCGTCTTTGATACAACTTATGGCAGCGAACCTTCGCGCTTGCTGCAAGACGTGCGGGAGCGCGGCATCGCCCACTGCGACGGCCGTTCGATGCTCCGCTGGCAGGGAGCGCTCGCCTTCCGTCTTTGGAACGGCATGCTTCCCCCCGAAGCCCCGATGCGCGCCGCACTGGGCGAAGCCGCCCCCTGACCATGACGCTCGTCGACCTGCAGAACTTCGCCAAACTCCACCCGGCGCTCGCCGCCTTAAGCATCGGCGCCGTCGGCGCCTGCGTCGGCAGCTTCCTCAACGTCTGCATCCATCGACTACCCAAAGGGGAATCGATCGTGACGCCGGGATCGCGCTGCGCCTGCGGCCAGCCGATTCCCTTCTGGTATAATATCCCGCTCTTCGGCTGGCTCTTCCTCCGCGGCCGCGCGCACTGCTGTGCCGCGCGCATCTCCCTCCGCTATCCACTCGTCGAACTTGTCACCGCCCTCTTGTTCGTCGCCGCCTGGACCTTCCTGCCTCCGGCCAAGGCCGCGGTCGCGTGCGTCTACCTGCCGTTGCTGGTGCTGCTCGCAGGGTGCGACTTAGATGATATGATGGTCCCCGACGCCCCGAACTTCGCCCTGGTCGGAACAGGCATCATCCTCGCGATGCTCGTCCCCTCGGTCCACGGCGAGACCGCAAACTCCATCGAAGCCGTCAATCGCTTCCGGGCGTTGATGGATGCGCTGCTCGGGGTCGCGGCGGGCACGGCCTTGGTCTGGTGGATTCGAACGATCGGTAGCGTCTTGGCGGGCCGCGAGGCCATGGGCGAAGCCGATATCATCCTCTGCGCCGGGGTCGGCGCCTACTGCGGCTGGCAAGGTGCGGTCTTCTGCCTCTTTGGCGGCTCGATCGTCGGCGTCATCACCGCGCTCCCGGGTCTAATCCAGGCCAAGGTCAAAGGCGAAGAATACGCCGGAGTAGTGCCTTTTGTCCCCAGTATGGCCATCGCCGGGGCCATTTGGTTCTTCCGCGGCCCCGAACTCGTCGTCCTGTGGCGCAGCTGGGCGGCTTCGTGAATGATTCTGACTTGTCAGCCCCCTCCCCCCTGCCAATCTCCTATCTCACCCCGCTATGAAGCAGCTCGCCCTTGCTACCTTAATCGCTTCCGCCGCTCTCGTCGGTTGCACCACTTACGACACCCCCAACCACGGACGCAACGTGTCGATGGAGCCCAGCCATAACTTCCTCGGCATCATTAAGGTCGAGTCTGGCTCCTATGCCCCGAACGAAAAGCCGACGGTGGGCGCGAACATGAACGATTTCTACAGCCGACGCTTCACTTCTGGCGACCGAATCACCCTCCTCTGGGGCGCGGTCACGCTGACCGACAACTAAACCTTCAAGTATCCCTTGCAGAAGCCCCGGATTCGGGGCTTCTTCATTTACAGGCTATGAACGACCCCGGAAGCAATGTCGCCCGCCATCTTCGGTTCGCGGCTACCGACCGCCCGGACGGCGAGGCGATAAAGTCCCCGACCGGAGTCGACGCCACCGGGCAAGTCCTGCATGTGGCCCGTACATTCCGGCAACTCGACCAAGAGAGCGACGGAGCCGCCGAACACTTCAGCCGGTCCGGCATCACCCAAGGCGGTCGCGTCCTGTTGGCCGTCCGCCCCGGGCACGACCTGATCGTCGGGATGTTCGCCCTCCTTAAGCTGGGAGCCATCCCCATCGCCATCGATCCCGGCATGGGCTGGTCGGCCTTCCTCGACTGCGTCCGCCGCTCTCGCCCGTCGGCCCTCGTCGGCGTCCGCGCGGCCACGCTCCTCAGCCGGCTGCCCTTGGCTGCGTTTCGTTCGCTGCGCCAGCGCGTGACGGTCGGAAACTCCTCTTGGCGCAAGGCGCTCGCGGCGATTGCAGGAACCCCGCGCCCGCTCGCCCCCGTCGACCAGGAATCACTCGCCGCGATTCTTTTCACCTCCGGCTCCACCGGCGCGCCCAAGGGCGTCTGCTATACGCACGGGATGTTCGACGCCCAGATCGAGCTGGTCCGATCGACCTACGGCATCCGCCCGGGCGAGACCGACATGGCGATGCTTCCGCTTTTCGCGCTCTTCAATCCGGCCCTCGGCACGATCACCGTCACGCCGATGCTCGACCCTTCGCGGCCGCTTGCTGCAGACCCGGCCCCACTCGTGGCCGCGCTCATCTCTGAGCAAGTCACCTGCTCCTTCGGCTCGCCCGCGATTTGGAGCAAGGTCGCCGACCATTGCGAAGCCCGCGGACTCAGACTGCCCGACCTCCGCCGCCTCCTGATCGCCGGCGCCCCGGTCTCGGGCGAACTGCTAGCCAAGCTCCGCATCGTCGCGCCGAACTGCTTAACCCACACGCCCTACGGCGCGACGGAGTGCTTACCAATCACGACGATCACGGCCGACGAGCTCCTCGGAGACGCCCGCCAGCTCGCCCTTCGCGGCCACGGCACCTGCGTCGGCCGCCCGGTCAGCGGCGTTGAAATCCGCGTGATTCGCGAGACGGATAGCCCAATCACGACGCTTGCCGAAGCCACCCTCTGCGCCGTGGGCGAAATCGGCGAGGTCATTGCGACCGGCCCCAGCGTGACCCGCGAATACGATGGACTCCCCGAAGCCACCCGACTCGCAAAGATCGCCGACGGCGACCGCGTCTGGCATCGCATGGGCGACCAGGGCTCGCTCGACGCTTCCGGCCGCCTGTCCTTCCTCGGCCGACGCGTCGAAAAAGTCTGCACGACTGACGGCGACCTGCCGACGGAATCGCTCGAGCCCGCCTTCCGCCAACACCCGCAGGTCTTCCGCTGCGCGCTGATCGGCCTCGGAGCCGCTCCTGCCCAGACGGCGGCTCTGGTAGTCGAACCTCGGGCCGGGTACTTTCCCGAGACCGAAGCGGACCGTGCGCGCTTCGTCGCCGAACTCCGGGAGCTCGCCCGCGTCAATCCGCAGGCCGATCGGGTGAAGCACATTGTCTTCCAGCGTGCCCTGCCCGTCGATGTCCGTCACAACGCCAAGATCCACCGCCTGCAGCTCGCCAAGGAATGGACCGCCTGCCTCGCCCGATGAATTCTCCTCTCGTCCTCATCACCGGCGGCGCCGGCTTCCTGGGTCAGGCCGTCGTGCGCCGTTGCCTCGCTCGCGGCTACCGCGTCCGCGTGCTGGGTCGGACGCCAATGACCGGCGAGCGCTCCAGCCAGGTGGACTTCCTCCGTGGCGACATCGCCGACCGCACCATGGTCGACGCGGCCGTCAAAGGCTGCGACTACGTCTTCCACGTGGCGGCGAAAGCTGGCGTCTGGGGCCCTTGGGAAGAATACGTCCGCATCAACATCGCCGGCACCTCGAACGTCGTCGGTGCGTGCTTGGCCCATGGCGTCCGCGCTCTCGTGCACACCAGCACGCCGAGCGTCGTCTTCAACGGCGAAGCGTTACGCGGCGCCGACGAATCCCTGCCCTACGGCTATAACTGGCTCTGCGCCTACGCCGAGACCAAGGCCACCGCCGAAGAAGTCGCGCTTAAGGCCGCCTCGGATAAGCTGAAGGTCTGCGCACTCCGTCCGCACCTGATCTGGGGCCCGGGTGATAATCACCTCTTTCCTCGCGTCCTCGCCCGCGCCCGCGCCGGCAAACTCCGCATCGTCGGCGACGGTGAGAACCGCGTTGACGTCACGCACGTCGACACCGCGGCCGACACGCACCTCGGCGCGCTCGATGCGCTCCTCGCTGGTCGCGCCAACGGGAAGGCGTACTTCCTCTCGCAAGGCGAACCCGTGAAGCTCTGGGAGTTTATCAACCGCC
The DNA here is from genome assembly GCA_964201505.1 of Opitutales bacterium. GTDB lineage: Bacteria > Verrucomicrobiota > Verrucomicrobiia > Opitutales > UBA953 > UBA953. The sequence continues at coordinate 1,822 of CAXNEN010000041.1, read as the reverse complement.
TACTCGTCGGGGCCGGCGAAAAGCCTGTCACGAAGCGAATCAGCCAACGATCGGCCTACTGGCTCGGCGCGCTGCTCGAAGGCGCTTGGACGCTCTTCCGCCTCAAAGGCGAACCGCCCATGACCCGCTTCGTCGCCGTCGAACTCGCCAAGGACCATTGGTTCGATGTCTCTGCCGCCCGCCGCGATCTCGGTCTGAAGCCCGCCGTTGAGACCTGGGCCGAGCTCGACCGCCTCGCGGCGACGCTGCGGACGAAGTAGCGCGCACGCTTGCCCCAGCCCGCATTAGCCCCATCCCTCTTCCCCATGCCCGCCGACGGACTCCAGCCTGATAAGACTTTCCACGTGACCATCCGGACTTGGTTCGACCAGACCGACGGTCTCGGCATCCTCCATCACTCGCACTATGTGCTCATGATGGAGCGTGCGCAGAAGGTCATGTTCATCGCTCTGATGGGCAAAGATACCATCGACCCCGCCGTCGCCCCCGACGTCTACGTGGTCGTGCGCGACATCGACCTGCACTACCTCGTCGCCATCCGCCCTGAGTGCGACGTGAAACTGGTTCTCAGTGTCCGCAAAGTCCGCGCGGCCGGTCTGACCGTGGACGTCGAGTTCCGGAGTCCGGATCACGCCATCCTCTACGCCAAGGCCTCACGCACGATTTGTCGCATGGATGGTATCTCGCATCAGCCCTCCGCCTGGAGCGATGAGTTCTGGACGAAGCATGAGGCGTTGGTGAAGTAAGAGTACTGATTCGAGTTCAGACGACAGAGGCCGGAATCGATGAAGTCCTCTGCCCTCTACCCCGCGCGTAGCGCGGCGCATATCCCACACGTCTTGCCGTCGCACCCGCGGGCGGTGCAGTGTTCGCGGCCGTAGAAGATGATGCGGAGGTGAAGTTTATTCCAACTGTCTTCAGGGAAGAGCCGCTTGAGGTCTTTCTCGACCTGCTCGACGGACTTCCCTGGACTCAGTTTCCAGCGCTTCGCCAATCGGTGGATATGCGTGTCTACCGGGAAGGCCGGTACGCCGAAGGCTTGGGCCATGACGACCGAGGCGGTCTTGTGGCCGACGCCGGGAAGCTCTTCGAGCTCCTCGAAGTTCCGCGGCACCACACCGCCATGCTTGGCCATGAGCATCTTGCCTAACCCGACGAGAGCCTTGGATTTCTGCGGGGCGAGTCCGAGCTGCCGGATAAGCGTCAGCACCCTTGCTTCGGTCATCGCTGCCATCTTGGCCGGCGTCCCAGCCTCGGCGAACAGTGCCGGGGTGATTTCGTTGACCTTCTTATCCGTGCACTGGGCCGAAAGCACCACCGCAACTAGGAGCGTATAGGTATCCGTATGATCCAGCGGGATTGGCGTCGTCGGGTAGAGCTTCGCGAGCTCCTTCCCCACGTAATCGGCTCGTTCCTGCTTGGTCATAAAGCGACCTTGGACATGAGCCCGCCCTTAGCAACGCGCCACCGCCCTATGACTTATTCACAAGCCGCCGAATGGGTTGCCAAACCTTATGTCGAAACCGTGATTCTCTAATACCCCCACCCTCGCTTGGTGGGCGGTTGCGAGACCCGTTTCATCCTTCAAAACCTTCCATACTTCTATGGCCCAGCTGCCCTACGACCCGTCCAAAATCACCCGCGAACTTGCCCGCCATTATATCGCGGCAACCGAAGCCGACATCCAGACGATGTTCGCTGCGATCGGCGCCAAGGATTTCCCGGAGATGTATGCCCACATCGACGCCGCAGTGAAGTTCCCTGGCGTCCAGGATCTCCCCGACGAGCTGGAGTACCAGGCCCTCGCGGATCGTATGGAGTC
>CAXNEN010000040.1:0-9591 GCA_964201505.1 Opitutales bacterium | reverse complement strand
TGGTCTTTGTCGCGGCGGTTTTTGTCGTCTCCACGGTCACTGACAACGCCAAGAAGGATCCCAACACCTTTGCCACGGGCGCCGGCGGCGGTTCGGGCGGCGAGCGCGTGAAGAGCACCGAGCGCAAGGTCAAACCTAAGAACGTCAAGTCCCTCGCCAAGACGACCACTCGCATTACGTCCAAGAGCGCTACGGCCTCCATGGCTTTACCGGAGATGCCGAGCTCGGCGTCAGCTTCTTCGATGATCTCCGGCGCTACGGCGGGCGGCGCCTCCAAGGGCTTTGGTGGCGGCGCGGGCGGCGGTATCGGCTCAGGTAAAGGCATGGGCTCTGGCGGCGGCAAGAACTTCGTCGCGAGGCCGGTCATGGGGGCGAGTATCTTCTCGCAACGCCTGGCGGTCTATTTCGATGCCTCGGCCTCCATGTTGCCCTATCTCGACCGCGTTGAAGCCGAAATCCGCGATAAATTTCCCGACGCCGACGTTTTCCTGAGCAATGGCGTGTTCATCGACGTCCATGATACTGAAATAGTCGGAGGAGATAAGTTTAAGGGACAGCCGTTTCTCAATCGTCCGACGGGCTCGGGTACTAAGAAGAACGCCAAGGGAGAAATGGTAGCGACCGAGACGAATCCGGCCAAGCTGACCAGCCAAGGTCGAGCCATCCTCAAGAAATACGGCAACAACTTCAAGACGGGCTCCGTCGGCGGTTGGATCGACATCCTTAAGGATGAGCGTGCCTACGACGCGTTGGTGATTTTCTCTGACTTCCAAGACGGCATCCGCCAGATCCGCTCAAAGGGCTACAAGCCCGACAAGGGCATGCGACCAGACCCACCCACGGTTTTCTCCGACCGGGGAGGGGGCGGAGGCTTCGCCCTTACGGTCACCTTGATCGCCAACGGTGGCGCCTCCGGTCAGCCGGTCGTCCTGTGTAAGGACACCACGGGTCTGATTGTCGGCATGATCGCTATCGGCCAAGGCATCCCTGTCGGCGCCACCGTGACCGAGATCAAGCCCAACATCAGCTTTACCCTCAGCAAGCCGCTCACGTCGCTCGCTTCCGGTCGGATCTCTTGCAATAATGGCGGAGATAGGCGTACCCCTGAAGAGAAGAAGTGGGAAGACGAGTGGGTTCAGGCCTTTGCCGGCGCTCGCGAAAACAAAGGGCCTCGCCTCTACTTGATCAGCACCTCGCGCTCCTACGGCAATAAGCCTGGCACGATTTTCCAGCGCTGCGTCGCCGCCTCCGAGGGTAGCGCCATCATGGTGAAGTTTGGTGACGCCAAGAAAGGCACCAGCACGCTGAATGACCTGCATAACTATGACGACCTCTACGTCGGCATGCCAGCCAGCGGGCGCGGTATCCCTGACGGTGCCACGGTGATCGCGATGCCGACCTACAAGGAGATCATCGACCCCGAGGATCCCGAGAAGAAGCGCAAGAAGCGCGTAATCGACAAGCAGCTGACGATCTCGGCTCCGCTCACCGAAGACTCGACCAACACCGTCTTCGCCTTCATGCCCCTTATCCAGGCTGTCGGTACCCTCGCCAAGGATTCCAAGTCCATCACCGACGTTTCCGGATCCATCGACCTCAAACCTGGTATGCTGATCCTCGATGCGCGTTTTCCGGCTGGCACCAAGGTCGTCACGGTTGTGCCGAACAAGGCCACGCTCGGCTTCTTTACCGTCGAGATGTCCGCTCCGGCGACCGGCGCCGGCGCCAATGCCGTCCTCCGTTTCCGGCCTGCCCAGACCGGTTCAGGCAGCACGCGCGGCGCCGCCCCGACCCGCTGATCGGAACTCGGGATATTTCTTTAAAAGGCGAAGCCAGCAGGCTTCGCCTTTTTGTTGGGGACTTTACCTCAAGTCCCGCTAATCGGCTTTTCACCAGCGTCATCTTCGCCGATTATATCCTTACGCCCCCATGAGACCTCTCCAATTCATCACCGCCGCCTGCTTCGCCATGCTGTCCATGCTGGCCCATGCGGCGACGACGGTAGTCGTCACCGAGCCGCGCGTCGTCACCAATCCGGCGGGGCCCCGTATCGCCGTCTATCTGGACTGCTCCAGCTCGATGGAGTCGTACCTCGCTGGCGTCGAAGCTGAGATTCGTAAGCAGTTCCCTGACGCCGATGTCTTCAAGGTGCCCGCCATCAAGATTTGGGCCGATGGCGTCACAATCCGCGGGGGCGTAACTTCGGTGCTACCGCACAAGCCAGTGCCCGCCGGGCCGACGGTCAGCTTGGACACGACCAGCCTTAGCCCGACGGGTAAGGCGATTCTGGCCCTCTATGCAGGTAATTTCGAAGTAGGTTCGGTCGGTGCCTGGGTGGATATCCTGCGCTCCGAAAAACGTTATGATGCTTTGGTAATTTTTTCCGACTTCAACGATCAGGTCCTCCAAGTTCGGGCCGGCAAGACACCTGTGCAGACCTATGTCGACGATGCGTCCCAGCGTCTTTTGCCGGAAGTAGAGATTAAGGACGACCGTACCGTCGCCGAAAAGGCCTGGGAAGACGCTTGGGTCGGCTCCTTCGATCTGGCCCACGCGGGCAAGGGCCCGGTCCTTTATCTTTTCTCTACGAGTAATCCCGCTAGTCGCATCTTGCAGAAATCGGCAGAGGTCTCGGGGGGTAAGTTCACGCTAGTCGATTGGTTGCGTCCAGACGGTCCTCCGCGCCCAGGCAATTAAGAGGTTTGGCTGGGTGGGACTACAGGGTTGAGCCGAGGGGATACAGCCTCGGGCTCGTTGCTTGTGCCAAGGCGTAGTCAGTTAGCCTATGTCGCATGGCATTCCCGGAACTGGTAATCGCACGTCGGCCTGTACGACGATCCTGGCTCAGCTTGCTGCTTTCCTTGTCGCTGCATAGCCTGCTGGTCGTCGGGGCTTGTTGGATTGTTTTCCGTTCACCGACCCCTGCGACAAAGCATGAATTTACTTCCCATGCTGTTGCCGGCGGTCGTGCCGGCGGCCCGGCGACGACTCATCCGGTCCAGCGGAAGCCGAAAGTGCCGACCCCGCAGAAACGTCTGACGTCAAAATCGGCCAGTGCGACCTTGGCGCTTCCGCCGATGAAGGCGATGACGCCGGAGATGGGAATGGCGGGACTATCTGCCGGACAAGGGAAGGGCGGCTTCGGGCGCGGGCTGGGTACCTTCGGCGGCAAAGGCCTCGGCGCCGGGTTGGGTAACCGCGCCGGGTTCGTGGGGCGTCCGGTGATGGGCGCGTTCATTCGGGCGAAGCGCGTCGCAGTCTACCTTGATTGCTCCGGTTCGATGCGCTCCTATTTACCGCGAGTCGAGGCGGAGATTCGGAAGGAATTCCCCGACGCCGACGTCTTCCGTTTCGACGGAGCCAGAGTGGTGGGGCTGGGTGACGTGGTCGTCTTTGGAAGACGTTTCCGTGGGGCCGCGCCACGCCTGCGTGAAGGCCCGACGCAGACTTTGGTCGAGACGCTGACACCTAATGGACGGGCCGTGCAGGCCAAGGTCCGTTCGGCTTGCGAGAAGGGATCGCTCGGCGCGTGGATGGACCGCCTGCTGGCGGAGTCTTACGACGCCTTGGTGGTCTTCTCCGATTTCCAGGATGGCGTCAGGCTCTATGAATCAAAGAAAGGTGAGCCGAAGATGGTCTATTCGGATAGTTCTTACCACAAGGTCGGCGGCGTCCAGAAAGGGCACACCCGTTGGCAGCACGAGTGGCTGGAGGCCTTTGCCAAGGCCCCGCAAGGCGCTGGCCCGAGGCTTTATCTATTCACCGTCCAGCAGGAGCCGCAGGCCTTCCTCCAGGCATGCGTCGCGGCCTCCGGCGGTGCCTCGACTTCGGTATCTTGGCTGAAGAAAGGTGGGCGCAAGACGTCGCCTTGACGGTTGCACCCTTGGGCGGGACGGCTTGGATAGGCGCATGGCCTCTTTCACGGTAGATTACCGCGCCAATTTCTCCGATACCGACGCCGCGGGTATCGTGCATTTCTCGACGATTTTCTTCTGGGTGGAGGCGACCGAAGAGGCGCTCTTCCGTCAGCTCAAGCTGCCGTTCCTTCGCACCGAGGGCGCTAAACTGACAGGCTTCCCACGCGTCCGCGTGGAATGCGATTTTCTTTCGCCGATCTACCGCGAGGACGTCGTGACTATCTCCCTCACTCCCATTGAAATCGGCGACAAGAAGCTCGTTTGGGGCTTCGCCGCCGCCGTCGGCGAGCGAGCCGTCGCCAAGGGAGCCCTCACGACCGTCTACGCCTGGCGCGAAGGGCAGGGGCCGATGTCGGCTGCGCTCGTTCCGCTCGAGATCAAGACGGCGTTACTGACGCATTTCGGCGTGTGATGGGTGACGCGGCTAACCAGTCGGGCAAAGTTTCCCGTATCGTCTTGGCGGCCGTGGTCCTTGCCGCCTTGTTCTGGTCTGCAATCAGTTTCCTTCCTCCGGGGCCTTTGCATGCGGACGAGGCTGTTCAATGGTCCCTCGCCAAGGAGCTTTCCGAAAGGACGCCCTATAGCTCGCATCAGGATAAATTCCACGGGCCGACGCTGGCCACGGTCCTGCTCATCTCCGCCAAGCTAACGGGCACTGCGCCGGCGGACATGTCCGAGCATTATCTTCGCAGCGTCATCTCGATCTTCCTCGGACTCATGGCGGCTGCGGCCCTGATCCTGCCGGGTGTCGGTCGGTCGGCCCGTTACGCTACCGCAGGTTTCGTCGTACTGACGGCGGGCTGTACGCCGTTCAGTTATTACTTCGTCCAGGAGATGCTCTTGGTCGCGGGTTTCGTCTGGGGCGTCGCCTTGTGGATGCGCGCGGAGGGGACGCCGGCGGATTCCCGTTGGTGGATGCTCTCTGGCGTGGCTTTCGGCTTTGCGCTCGCCTGCAAGGTCACCGCCGCCGCTTATCTGGTCGGTTTTCTTTTGGCCTTGCTGCTGCTGCGTCGGTTCGGCCTCGATCGGCGCTGGCTTCGTTTCGGCTTCGGCTTAGTTGCTTCCTGGGCGTGTTTCCAGTCCGTCGGCTTCACGGATTTCGATGGCCTGCGCACCTGGTGGCTGCAGTTGGCCAGGGCCCTCGGTGTCGCGAGTGGACAATCCGAAGACACCTTGCACGCCGTCAACCTGGCGCCGTGGGGCTGGGCCGCGGCTTGGTTGGTTGTCTTTGCGCTGTCCCGTTCCGGGCTTTCGCTCGCCGGCTGGCGTAGCCGCCACGAAGCCGACTTGCCGTGCCTCACCGCTGGCCTTATCTTCCTATTTCACCTCGCGTTGCCCTATAAGACGCCGTGGCTCCTGCTGCTGGTCTTCTCGCTGCCCCTGACGCTCGCCTTGCCCTATCTTTTCGGCGGACGTACCGTCCGGGCGGTGGTGCTTGCCCCCGTCTTAGTGACGGTCGCCCTGATGGCCCAGTCTTCCATGTCTTCCCATTCGCGGACGAGCTCGGACATCGCTCACTTCCAGGTTAGGGTTGCGAACCTGGCCAAGGCTTACGGCGATAAGTTCTATATCGCCGTGGAGGGTGGGCATTATTGGCCGCTGCCTTATTATCTGAGGGCGTTTCGCGTCGGCTTCGGCGATTTCCCTCAGGCCGCTAAGGCCCCCCTACGCCTGATTCCGGCCACCGACGCTAGCGAGCCGGTCGTCCCGGGGTATGTAGTCTCTAGTCTGACTCTCCGCGAAGGCGGGGACCGTTATTGGGTGTTGGTTGCCAAAGGCTACGAAAGCGTTTTTATCGCAAAATAACCCCATGGAAGACACGCCCATCATCCACAGTTTCTCCCACGAGGCTTTCGGCTCCCGCTTTTGGGTGCGGATCGCGTCGGAAGACGGAATCTACGCCCGCAATGCCGCCGAAGCCCTCTTCCAACACCTGGACGACCTAGATTTCCAGACCGACCGTCGCCATGACAGCGGCCCGGTCGCTTCGATCAATCAGATGCCGGAGGGGGCGATGATCGCCGCCTCCGAGCATATACAGTCGCTGTGGAACTTCTCGAAGGATGTCAGCGCCGAGACGGGCAAGGCATTCGACGCCACCGCGGGGGCCTTATTTAGTTATTGGAAGAATCGGGGCGAGATGCCCCTGAACCCCGATGACGCTGCCTGGAACCAAGTCATCTCAGCTTATCGTGACGGTGAGTTCAAGCTCGAGGGCTGCGAGCTGCATTGCGTGAAATTCGGGGGCGCCATCGACTTCGGTGCCGTCGTGCGTGGTTATGCCCTCGACCGTATGGCTGACATGCTCGAAAGCAGCTGGGGTATCCACCGCGCCCTGTTGATGGCCTCGGGTAGCGTGACCTTGGCCCTCGACCCACCCGGAGATTCCAGCGGCTGGCGTATCGGCGTCGGGTCTCGCTCGGAGATCAAGCTTTGCCGTTTCGCAATCGCCAGCAAGACGGCCGACACGGTGCATGGTAATCTCATCGACCCGCGTACCGGCCAGGTGGTCTCCTTATCTGGCCCCATTCGCTCCATCGCGACCTCCGCCCTGGAGGCCGAAGGCCTGGCGATGGCCGCCGCGGTCTTATCGGCCGCCGAAGCGGAGGAGTTTGTTAACCGCGGATGTAGTCGCGGGCTCTGGCTGCCGGATGGCACCAAGCTCGGCTCGGTGACTTACTTCGAGGTGACCGAGCGGCCGGAGCCGGAAGCGGCTACCTGATTTTAGCTTCGATATCTCGGAGCAGGCTCTCGCGGTCGCCGGAGAAGAGATAGGTGTCCGAGCCAAGCTTGCGTAGCGCCGCGCCGAGGACCTCCTTGGACGGGCGACGATTCTGCATGAGCCGGCGGAGGTAGGTCTCGAGGTCCGCGGCGATACGCGGGTGATCCAACTTCAGCTGGACGATGTGCATGAGCACCGCTTGATTTGATTCGTTCTGCAGATGGGCCTGGCCGAGGACATCATTGGCCTCGTCGTACCGTTTGGCGGCGATCAGCTTACGGCTGGCCGCGATAAGGACCTGCGGAGGCACCCCGCGGTTCTGCATGAGTTTCTGGAGGTTGATTGAGCCAATTTCCGTCTGGCCGTCGGCGAAATAGGCGATGGTGCGCAAGGCTTCGAAGGCCATCCGCGTCTCGGCGACCCATTGGTCGCGTTCGGCCTGCTTGTAGAGTTCGTCGACGAGCAGGATAGTCTCGCGGGAGCGGCCGGCGTTGAGCAGGCATTCGACGTGGACGAGGTCGAAGCGCACGCGGTTGGTGAAGCGCCGCTCCTTGGCCAGTTTCGCTAGGCGGGAGGTGAGGGCCACTTCTATCGTGTCGTTGCCGAAGCGGGCCAGATCGAGCATCGCTTGCTCGACGTTGCCGAAGCGGCTGACGGCTTTTTCAATCAAGTCCTCGCGGCGGGCGCGGTTGGCTTCGCCGGGTAGGAGGTAGAGGGATTGGATGAGAGGGCCGGGCTTGTCGGGCTGGCTGATCGCCAGGAGGTCGAGGCAATCCTTGGCGCCGATGAGGTTGCCGATGTCCTTGAGCCAGCGCGTCTTGATCTCAAGCAGCCGGGGCGTGCCCGGGTAGGCGGCGAGGGCCGCGTCCAATTCGGCCAAGGCGCCGGTTCGGTCGCCGCTTTCCCAGAGAATCTGGCAGTTGAGCAGATAGCCGTCGGCGGCTTGGTCCAAGCGGTGTTCCTTGATCAGTTTGGCGGCTTCGGTGAAGTTGCCTCGGAGAAAATGTGCCTGGGCGGAGGCGAGTAGGAGGTCGGCGCGGATTGCGGTCGAGAGCTCGGGGTCCCCCACGTATTTGGTGGCGGTGGCGATCAGCCGCGCATCCTGGTCCAGCATGAAGCAGCGGTTGAGGTATTGGCGGAAATATTCCTGATCCTGCTTCGCGAAGCCGAGCGACTCTTCGAGCAGCTGGTAGCCGTCCAGCGGTCGCTGGAAGGCGAAGAACAGGTCGGCGCAGAGGCGTTGCGCCTCCAGGTTTGCGGGGGTGAGCTGCGCCCCCGTGCCGATGTATTTGGCGAACTCGGCGTAGTCTTGCCGGGCCAGGGCGGCCTTGGCGACGCTGACATAATACTCTCCTTTGCGATAGAGATGGGCAGAGCGGCCATAGGAATCTTTGACGGTCAGCAGTTTCTGCCGTTCCCGCAGGCGCACCTGCTCCTTGTTCAGGAAGAGGTTGGCGACTGAATTAGCCAAGGTGTCCGGTAGATAGAGGTACATGTCAGCCCGGCGGGTCGAGGGGATGCCGTTCATATACTTTTCCTTGAAGAGGTTCATCTCTGATAGGCCGACCCAGAGGATCAGCAGGAAAACCGGGAAGAGCAGGCCGATCCGTCGCCAGTGCGGACGGTATTTACGTTCCTTGTAGCCGATGGTGTCGACAATGACCATCCCCAGCAGGATAGGGTAGCTCGAGCGTGAGCTCTGCCCTTGGCCGGTGACGTAGTGGGGGTCGGCTGACATGCCTGCCACGATGTTCCTGCTCCCCTCGGGGCGGGCAAGAGCGGATTACCCGTCAGAGGCTCGCGGCGGCCTCTTGGGCGGTCTGGACGGGTGCGAGGCAGGTCTGGCCTACGCAGACGGCGAAGTCGGCCGAAGCGGGCTCGGCAATCAGGAAGACGGGCCGATACGGTCGGGTCTGCGGCGCGGTCTTGTCGTCGCCGTTGAGGGCGTGGCGCAGTTCCTCCCAATGCCCGGATGCTTTGACTGTCGCATGACCAATGGCGAAGCGCGCGATGCCGTCCAAGGCATGGGCGACGCCGTTGGGCACGTTCTTGCAGAGGCCACCGTAGGCGGTGGAAAGATCAGCGAATTCACGCGCCCAGCGGGTGTCCGTGGAAAGCATCTGGATCTGCCCGAAGCCGTGGAGGAGCGAGGAGTTGCCGGCGGGTACGGCGTTATCGAACCAATCCTTCTGGCGGACGGAAAGGTCGTCGCGGTCGGCGGACACCACGAACGAGCCGATGGAGTGCGGATCGTCGAACAGAGTTTGCGATGCAAGCAGGAGGCGTTCGGCGCGATTGGTGTAAGGATGCGACTGTTCGGGGTTGGCCCAGTTGGCATAGGCGGCGAGGGCGAGTTCCGCTTCGGCGAGCCAGGCGTAGTCGCTGAGGTTGCCGGCAAGGGTTATCTTATCGCCGTGCGCGACGGAGCGGAGGCGGACCGTTTCCTCTTCTGTGGCGAAGCGTTGCCAAAGATTGGCCTCGGTCGCGATGGCTAGGTTGAGCCAAACTTTGCGATTCAGAATCCAGCCAGCCTTGGCCAGATTGCCGACGAGCAGCGCGTTCCAGCTGAGCAGGTTCTTGTCGTCGCGCGCCGGCTGGGGGCGTTGATTGCGGAGGACGAGGAGCTTGGCCCGCGCATCCGCGAAGCGGCGGCGGGAGACATGGTCTCCCTTGAGCTTGGGAATATTCTTTCCTTCGAAGTTACCCTTGTCGGAGAGCCCGTAGGCCTGGGCGAAGGCGAAGGCTTCGTCGCCCAGCGCGGCGGCCACTTCTGGCGCGGTCCACACATAGGTCGTGCCTTCATGGTGATTGGTGTCGGCGTCGAGCGAAGCGGCGAAGAGCCCGTTCGCAGTGCGCATTTCGCGGAGTAGCCAGCCGACCGTCTCGGCGCAGACGTCGGCGTAGAGCGGATCGCGGTAACGCGCCCAAGCTTCAGCGTAGGTTCCGAGTAGC
>CAXNEN010000039.1:0-9822 GCA_964201505.1 Opitutales bacterium | reverse complement strand
GCATGCAGGACGAGCTCGGGCCTAAAGCGGCTAAAGACATCGCGCATACGGTCGCCATCGGTGACGTCGCCGACGATGGGCGTGATGAGCGCGCCGGCACCGGCGGAGATGAGCTCCTGTTCTGCCTGGTAGAGAAGCACCTCGCACTGATCGAGCATGATGAGGCGGGCGGGCGAACGCGCCGCGACCTGACGACAAAGCTCGGAACCGATGCTCCCGCCGGCGCCGGTGACGAGCACGGTGCGGCCCTTGACCATCGAATCGATGGCTACGTCGTCGAGTTTGGCGGGCTCACGGCCGAGGATGTCCTCGACCGAGATTGGACGGATATCGCTCGCCCGCACGCGGCCGCCAGCCAGCTCGGACATGGAAGGCACCACGAGCACACGTAGGTTGCTGGCAGATGCGAGCGTGCTCACTTCACGGATGCGGCGCACCGCCGAGGCGGGTAAAGCGAGGATGATTTCGGTGACGCCGTATTTCTCGGCCAACTCGGGCATGCGCTCGGGGGCGCCGATCACCGGCACGCCATGGATATGGAAGTTATGCTTAGCGGCGTCATCATCCAGGAAGCAGACGGGCTCGATGCCGTGGCCGCGGCGACTCATGAGTTCCGCGGCGAGCTGCGCCCCGGCCTGACCTGCGCCGACAATAGCGATACGCTCGACTGCACCCTGGGTCGCCTGCTCCTTGCTCCAGAAGCGTTCGCGCAACGCACGAATCGAGACCCGGAAGCCGACGAATAGTACCAGCGACAGATTGAAGTCTACCAGCGTGACGCCGCGGGGTACGCTGAACGCCTGCGCGGGGTCACCACTGCCAATGATTGAGGGCAGCGTTAAAGCGATGGCCGTTGCGGCGGCCAGCGCAAAGACCATGCGCAGGGCGTCGGGGAGGCGGAAGTAATAGAAGACACCGAGGAACTGACCCCATACTCCGAGTAGCAGAACCTTAAGGGGAATGAGCCAGAGTAACACCATCGGTCGCTGGAGGTATAAATACGACTCCGCTGCCTGATGCTGCCCGCCAGTCAGGGCATCCTCTCCGGCGAAACGAAGCTCATACGCAAACCAGAGGGACAACGCGGCCAAGGCTCCATAGGTCGCGAAAAAGAACGCGGCACGTTGGAGTCGATGGACTGGGGTAGCCATGGGGTCGGTTTATAATCAGAACCCCGTGCGTTTATTCAATGACGATACGAAATCCGAGGGTCCGACTCTTCTCCCGCTTGAAGGCGCTCCGGCTAGGTAATCCCTTGCCGAGAAGGGTCGCGACGCTGCCCCCGACGGCCGGCGCACGTAAATCGTCGGGCGCGGCCATCGTCCATTCCTCCACGTTGCCGAGTAGGTCGTGAAACCCGAAGGAGTTGCTGGCGGCAGTGGCGACGGCCCGAGCAGAGGCGCCATCAGTATTTTCTGCGCCCCACGCCTGCCTAGGCTCTACCGCCTTATCGAGATCACCGGCGGCCGCGGTGAATTCCGCCACGGTGGGCAGGCGGGCCGGCGCCCCCAGCAGCCAGCCCGCCCGGGTGGCGAAGGTCGTGGCTTCCGCGTAGGTGACGGATTCGACCGGGTTAGCCTCCCGGCGGACGGAGCTCGGATTGGTGCCCATGACGGAGGCATAGACGCCCTGCGGAATCTCGGTACGATAGAGCCGCACTTTCATTCCCGGGACGGGGAGTAAGTTACGGTCGACGCTTTCGAGTAGACCGCGGACGACGGCTGCGTTACCGGCGAGGTACTCCAGCTCGCGACGCTCGATATCTTCTGGCAGGAAGGCCCCCGTATTGGCGTCGGCCAGTCGCCGAGCTTCGAGCACCAGTTCGTCCGCGAGCCGAATCGCTTCATCAGCGCGGCGGGCGCGCAAGGCGGCGCGCATCCCGTCACGGCGGGTGCGCAAGGCGACAATCTCGCCGTGGAAACGGGCGTGGTTGAAGCGGGTGGACATCAAGGCCTCCTGGGTGCGATCAGCAAACGCGCTGCGTGGAAAATCCGTGAGGAGCTTGGCGAAGGCGTCAAGCGCGGCCTGCCACGCACGGGTCGCCGCAGGCCAGTCGCCGGCCTGTTCGAAACCTTCGGCCTTGGCGCGTTGCGCCTTCACCCCGTTCCAGACCTCGCCGGAAATGGCCGTCTCCCGGCGCTCCGCGAGCTTATCGGAGCGGCCAAATTCGGTATTTCGAACATCACGATAACGGGCGAGGAACTCCGTCTCGCATTCCATAGCCTGATTAAAAGAGGCGGCGGCTTCGGTAAACTTCCCTGCCGTGAAAAGTTTCTCAGCCGCGGCCTCCAATTCCCGGCCGCGCTGCCAGAGGGGGCCAGATTCCAGACGGCGTAGTCGGGTATCAAGGCGCGCCCGCCGGCCGGGCTCAGCCAGCCCAGAGAATTCCCATTTCTGCTCGATCTCCAGCTCACACGCGATGGCGCGCCGCAGCAACTGAATGGCGGCCGGCTCATCAGCCTTGACCACGATGAGTGCCTTAGCTTCGGCTTCATCGGAATCATGCCGCAGGCGTTCACCGCGAATGAGGTGCAGGCGGCGGCGCAGCGATTGCTGCCGGGCGTTATCGGTCCCGATCGATTGCCGGGCAGAGATATGCTCCTCCTGGGCGCGCAAGGCCCCCTCCAAGAGGGTAATATCCTCTTCCCGGAGGTCGAACCGTTCTTGGCGAATCTTCTCGAAGGCGGCTTCAAGCTGCAGGGACTTCAGCCGGAGGGCCTCCGCCTGCTCCGGCGTGACCAGCATGGCCGACTGACGGGTTTGCCGACGGTCCGCGGTGTAAAGGAGGACGCTGGTTACCCCGAGCACGAAGAAAACCGCAAGCAGGAGCGGCACCCGGACCTTAAGCCAGATTTCCTCACGGAAAAGCTTCCGACGTCCCGTCCGCGGATCGGGTGTAGCGACGAAGTCATTCTTGGGATGATGTGGGCCGGAAGTCATGGCTGGACCGACAACTTTGTCGCTGGCGGTTTGTTTGCTTTAATAGTTCGTCACTCTGGTTCATCAAAGTCATACCTTCAATATTGGAAATGGCTCAATTCAAGCGCATCGCCGTCGTCGGCGCCGGCCTCATCGGCGGCTCAATCCTCCTCGCGGCGGCAAAGAAGGGCTTGGCTGGGTCGCTCGCCTGTTGGTCGCGCTCCGAAAGCTCCCGCACCACGCTCCGCGGTTTTGAGGTGGCCGAGGTCTTCACGGACGCTGCTGAATGCGTCCGTGGGGCCGACCTAGTCGTGGTCACCACGCCGGTGGACACTGCAGAAGAGACGTTCCTCGCCCTCAGCCCTGGGCTGACCCCGGGCGCCGTCGTCACCGATGCCGGGAGTGTGAAGGTTGCGATCCAACTCGCCGCTCGGCGCCTACCCGCCGCGAATCCTTTCGTCGGCGCCCACCCGATGGCGGGCAGTGAAAAAGCGGGTGCCGCCCACGCCGCGGCCAACCTTTTCGAAGGCCGCGTCTGCTTCCTCACGCCGACCGGGGCCGAGGACCCGAAGGCTTTGGCGGCCGTTCGACTCTTCTGGCAAGAACTCGGCTCGGTCCTGCATGAGACCGAAGCCGCCAAGCACGATGAGATTGTCGCCGCCATCAGCCATGTCCCCCATGCGGCGGCTTCTGCACTCATGCTCGCCGTGATGGATCAGCCCGGCTTCCGTCGGTTCGCCGCCGGTGCTGGCCTGCGCGACTCGACCCGGGTCGCCGCCGGCGAAGAAAGCCTCTGGGTGGGCATCATGCTCGCCAACGCCCGCCATACCGCCGCCGGCCTCCTCGCCGTTGAACGTCGCGCCGCCGAACTGCGCGCCGCCATCTTAGCCAACGACGCCGACACGCTTCGCCGCCTCCTCGCTGAGGCCCGCATTGCCCGACAGAACCTGGACCGGTCCGAATGAGTCCGACCCTCCTCATCCGCCCTTTCCAGACTCCTGCCCGCGGCGTCGCCCAAGTCCCAGGATCGAAGAGCATCACCAATCGCGCGTTGATTCTCGCCGCCTTGGCTGACGGGCACACGGTGCTGACCGGTGCACTCTTCAGCCGCGATACTCGCATCCTCATTGCCGCGTTGCAGAGCCTCGGCTTCGACGTCATTGCCGATGAGCCGGCCCATGTGATTTGTATCACCGGCCTATCGGGAAAAATTCCGAACAACCGAGCCAAACTTTTTGTCGGTAACGCCGGGACCGCGGCACGCTTCCTCACGGCATTCCTCGCCCTCTCTCCAGATGGTTGTTTCGAGCTCGATGGCGATGAGGCCATGCGCACGCGCCCTATGAGCGGCCTGCTTGATGCCCTGGCGGGCGCAGGCTGCCGCGCCACGAAACCTGATGGTTCACCCGCAACACATTTTCCGTTCACCTTGCATACGTCGGGCAAGCTCGGGGCTCTCACCGTCGACGCTTCTGCCTCCTCGCAATTACTCTCGGCACTCTTGATGGTCCTGCCACTAAGCCCAGGCGCCTCCGTCACGATGAAAGGCGCGACGGTGTCGGAGCCGTTCGTCGAAATGACCGCCCGCATGTGCGGCCAATTTGGTCGCCCACTCCGCCGCCAGGAAAACGGCTGCTGGACTTGTGAGGAACCCGGCAGCTACGTCTCCTGTCAACCGGCATACGCCATCGAACCTGACGCCACCGCGGCGAGTTACTTCATTGCCTTGCCCGCGGTCACCGGCTTCGGAGCCTGCGTTCGCATCGAGGGTTATGCCCATGGCAGCCTACAAGGGGATACCGCTTTCGCCAAGGTCGCCGCCGCTTGTGGTGCGATTTTACGTCCCGCCGACGGCAACATGGTCGTTCAGTCGTGGAAGAATATCCAGGGGGGCGATTTCGCTTTCAATGCCTTCTCGGACACTTTCCTGACGCTGGCCACCCTCGCCACTCTCGCCACAAGTCCGGTGCGCATCAGCGGTATCGCCCACACCCGCAAACAGGAAACCGACCGCGTCCTCGCCATGGCGACTGAATTAGAACGACTCGGCATCCGCGTAAAACCGACGGCCCAGGAGCTGCGCGCAGATGATACGCTTTCAGAGCTGACGATTTTCCCCGACAAAGGCGCGCTCCGTAAGGCTGCAGCGAATGGCCCAGTCGAGATCCGTACTTACGAAGATCATCGCATGGCGATGAGCTTCGGTGTGCTGGGCTGCCTAGATCTCTTCGGTGACGGGCGCCCCTGGATCGCCATCCAAGATCCCGCCTGCACAAGCAAAACGTTCCCACATTTTTTCGCCGCCCTCGAGGCCCTGCGGACCAATTTCGTGCGCGTCTCCGTCGACGGCGGCGCCGCTTCGGGCAAATCTAGCACCAGCCGTCTCCTCGCTTTAAATATGGGCCTACTCCATGTGGACACGGGCGCCCATTATCGCAGCCTGACCCGGGCCTTACTAGATATTGGTGCCACGGCGGAGGATACGACTTCCATCTCTGTGGCGCTGAAGAAAATCCGCATTGGGTCACAAATTGTAGAATGCGGCTGGGCGCGAAGCTCCTCGCTGACGCTGGGCGGGCAGTTGCCTTCAGATGAATCGCTCCGCACGCCGGAAGTGAATGCGGCTGTCTCGAAGATGGCCGCCCTGCCCATCGTCCGCACCTTCCTCCTCGAGTATCAACGTAGCCAGGTGAAGCTCGCCCTGGAAAGCGGCTTTACTGGGGTCGTCATGGAAGGCCGTGACATCGGCTCTGTTGTACTGCCTGACGCTGAAGTCCGTATCTTCCTGGAAGCGAATGAAGCCGTGCGTGCGCAGCGCCGGGCGGCCGAAGGCCAGTCCGACGCCGTGGCCCAGCGCGACCTACTGGATTCGACGCGTAAGACTGCGCCCCTAGTCTGCCCCAAGGGCGCCCATCGTATCGACAATACCTATCTCTCCCTCGAGCAAGTCGTGACGGAAATCTCTGGACTGATTAAAATTGCCGCCTTGCCTCGATGATCCTCGATTCGAAGAACTTGATCTACAAGGCCGTCTACCACGGTGCTCGCTCATTCATGGAAGTCTTTTCCACCCTCGAGGTCGAAGGCTGGGAAAATGTGCCGTCGGGCGCCTGCCTTTTCGCTTCTAACCACCAGAGCATGCTCGATCCGCCCTTGATCGGCTCCAGCCTTCCGCGCGAGATTTCCTTCATCGCACGTCGCACGCTTTTCGACAATCCGCTCTTCGGGTTTGTAATCCAGGCCTGCCATTCCATTCCGGTCGACCGCGGCGAAGCGGACATCGGAGCCATTCGGTCGGCCTTGGCCGCCCTGAAGGCCGGGGAAGGGCTCCTAATCTTCCCAGAGGGCACTCGAAGCCAGGATGGGGTTATCACCGCCCCGAAGGCGGGTGCTGGACTGCTGGCCTGCCGTTCCGGCGTCCCAGTAGTGCCTATTCATATCCGTGGTGCCTGCGATATGCTTCCGCGCGGCGCTAACTTCCCCCTCGGCTCGGCCCGCATCCGCGTGCGTTTCGGTAAGGCGATGCAACCGACGGAATACGATCCTGGAACTGGCCACACTGACCGTTCAATCGAATCTTCACGCCGCATCCTCGAGCGGATTAAATCGCTGCCAGATTGCGATGATCCCGGACTCTGAACGGATCGAAGCTTACGAGATGCGCTGAGGCATCACGACGCAGAGGAAGTCGTCCTTGAGCCCGCGAATAACGCCAGGGGACATCTCATCCTTGAATTCGAAATCGATTTCATCCTCTGACAGGGCCTTGAGTGGGTCGGTGATATACTGAGGGTTGAAGGCAATATTAACGTCCGGGCCTTCGTATTTCACAGCAATCGGTTCATGCGCGTCGCCACTTTCGGACTTCGCGGAGATTTCGAGATTCTGGGATTTCTTAGAGACCGTCATGCGGATTGTGTTGTTGCGATCGTCGGTCATGAGCGCGGCGCGATTGACGCTTTCGAGGAGTTTCTCGCGTTCGAGGCGGACCTTGGAGCCCACTTCCTTCGGGATGACTTGGCGGTAGTTCGGGTAGTTGCCTTCGACGACCTTGGAGACGAGTTGGATGCGATCCACGAGGCCCTCTTCGTTCTTCGGGATGTCGATGGTAAAGCCGACTTGGCGTTCGTTATGTGAGACGTGAGCCTCGCCGCCAGCCTTGAGCAGACGCATCAATTCAATGATGGTGCGAGCAGGTAAAATGAGCGCGAGAGTCTTGTCGGAGCCGGCGATCTTGCGTTCGCATTTGGCGAGTCGACGACCATCGGTGGCGACAACGGTTAGCTTGCCTTCAGCGAATTCAAAGAAGACGCCGTTAAGGATGTAACGATTTTCGTCTGACGACTGTGCATAGCTGACCTTGCGGAGCATGTCGCCGAGATCGTCTTGGTTAATGGAAATCGTCGGCTGCCCGGTGAAATTAGAAATGGGCGGGAATTGGTCGGCGGGGAGACCGGCGATTTGGAAAATGGAACTGCCTGAAGTAATTTTCACGCGATCTTTACCCGTGAGTTCGACAATGGTGTCGCTGCTCGATAGTGCGCGGATGATGGGGACCAGTTTCTTGACGGGAAGGGTGATCCGGCCTGGGGAGGAAATAGAGGCTTTAATGCGACAGCAGATACCGAGGTCTAGGTTGGTGGTGGTTAGGGTGATGGTATCGCCCTCGGCTTCGATGAGCACGTTTTGGAGAATCGGCATCGTTGCGCGGTTGCCCACGACGTTCGTGACACTGGAGAGGCCGTTAAAAAAATGATTCCGGTTAACCTTGAACTTCATGATGACTAAAGAATTGAGGGCAGGCAGGGGGTGAGGCAACCCCTCATTGCCCACATATCCAGACTCTCTGTATCTAGTTACTCTTCATTTATAAATACCAGTAGCAGTAGTAGGTGTCGGAATCCCGTGTACAATTCCGCAAGCCACTGGTAAGCGGTCTTATCGGCGACCAGACCACTTGTGTTTGGGGGGTGAGTAAGTCCTCGGTTGTTCACACGAGGTCAGCCCCACCAATCCTTCACCTCCTATTCACACCTTGGACACCGGCTCATCATCGTCGTCCGGAGCGGGGTCCATTTCACTCTTCTTGAGCAGGAAGATATGTCGGAAGATACTGTAGCTAATATAACTAAGGAAGATGGCCGGGAAGGAATACTGGGGGTAACGGAATACCACGGCACCACCGATGATGATGAGGATGAATACACGAGTACGGGCCCGGGCGGTCCAATCTAGTTTCTTGAAGCTCGGGAATCGGACATTGCTGATCATCAGGAAGGAGATGATCAACATCAAGGGAAGGAGGCTCCAGGACCAAGCCTGGACGGCCACATCGAGGGGTCCATCACCTTCCATAATTTTCGATAAGACCAGGACCAGCGAAGCGATCATGCCGGCGGCGGCCGGCGAAGGTAGCCCTACGAAATCACCCCCGGCGACGCGTTTTTCATTACCCGGGACAAGCGGGTTGGTGAGGACATTGAAACGTGCCAGCCGCACACCGGCGCAGAGGAGATAAATGAATGCCAAGAGCCAGGTGATCAACTGGACGTTAGCCGTGGCTTCAGGCTTAATGACGAGGAAGCAGGCCATCAGCGCGGGGGCCACCCCGAACGAAACCGTGTCTGCGATCGAGTCGAATTCCGCTCCGAAAAGCGATTCGCGTTTGGTTGCGCGGGCGACCCGGCCGTCAAAAAGGTCACAGAGGCAGGCAAAAAGGATGAACCAGACTGCCATATTGTAGTGATCAGCCCGTCCGGCGGCGCTCAGCTCAGTGAAGCGCGCCTCGATGCAGTTCTTGATGGCAAGGAAGCCGCAGAGCATGTTGCCCGCCGTGAAGAGGTTGGGCAGCAGGTAGATCCGTGCAGCCTCTTCAGGTGAGGAATACTGGGGTTTTACGGGGGGAGTGGTCACGATTAGGACTTGGGGGATTCGTCGAGGTATTTCCAGAAGCCGCCTTCTTGCTCAATGCGGGCTTCGTCCTCCGGAAAGGGCAGATGGGAGCGGAAAGCGAAGTCGGCGAACGTGTGCTTATGCAGCACGTAGTTGGCCATCAGGGAGCCTTCGGTCGCTTCGAAGTAGATCCGGAATTCACCGACGCGCAGCCGGTGATAGGTGTGACCGCCGCGCCGGACGGTGCCAAGATTGGAGCTTCCGCGTAGCAGGTCTTCTGGTGTGACCGCCGTGAACGCCTCGACGACATCCATCTGCCCCAGCGTGGGCAGCTTCGCGAGCTCGCGCATCGCTTGGTCGCTGAAGTTCACTTGATACATGGATGCCATCATCCAACGCCGCTCGCACGGGTTCGGCAATCACTCAGTTCGGCTGCGACCAGCGCGATAGCAGTAAAACCGCTTGTTTTTCGACTAAATCTAATACTTTTTCAAAACCGTCGCTTTCGCCGTAATAGGGATCAGGCAAGGCGACGTCGTCCAGGAACAATCGGAGACGGGCCTTATATTCAGGCGGACAGCGCCGTCGAAGCTCGTGTAAGTTAAGTTCGTCCGCGGCGAGGATGAGGTCGAACGTCTGGAAATCATCGGCATGCACTTGGCGCGCGCGGAGTCCCGAAAGGTCGTAGCCACGCTCCTTCGCATGCCGGATGGATCGCGAATCGGGCGGGTCGCCGATATGATAATTTTCAGTTCCGGCGGAATCGAACTCGATGGCGAGGCCCGCCAGCCTTGCCTTGGCCCGCAGCACGGCCTCCATCGTCGGAGACCGGCAGATGTTGCCCATGCAGGCGAGGAGAATCCGTCTCGGTCGCTTGGGCACTTACTTGCCGAGTAGCTTCTTGAGGCCGTCCAAATCCCGGCCGTTCTTGGTGAGAAGCTCGCCATTTTTGCCGTACACGAGGAGCGTTGGGATACCGGACACGTCCTGTTCCTTCTGAATCGCCCCGCC
>CAXNEN010000038.1:0-9908 GCA_964201505.1 Opitutales bacterium | reverse complement strand
ATTGGCGTCGTCTATGCTAATGACTTCACGCTGTCGGGCCGCACTTATCGCGTGCTCGTCCAATCGGAAGCGGCCGATCGCATGGACGCCGCCGCCGCCGGCCGCGTTCACGTGCGTGCCGCGAACGGCGCAATGGTCCCGCTCTCCAGTTTCGTGAAGTTCAAGCCCTCCTCGGGACCAGAGCAGCTCGAGCGGCACATGGGGTTCCTGTCCGCGCGACTCATTTGTGCGGCCGCGCCGGGCGTGAGTTCTAGCCAGGCCATCGCGCTGGTCGAAGAGATTGCCGAGGATATCCTGCCCGTCGGTTACGGCATCGATTGGACTGCGCAGGCCTTACAGGAGAAGCGTGCGGCGACCTCTGCCTTGCCGGCGTTCCTGCTAGCACTCCTGATGGTGTTCCTGATTCTCGCGGCCTTGTATGAAGACCTCGCGTTGCCCTTAGGCGTCCTGCTCACCGTGCCGTTCGCGCTGCTCGGGGCCTTGCTCGCCATCCTCGTACGCGGCATGCCCAACGACATCTACTTCCAGATTGGGCTGGTCACGCTCATCGGCCTCGCGGCTAAAAACGCCATTCTCATCGTCGAGTTTGCAGAGACTGCGCGCAAGGCCGGCCGTTCGGCGGCTGATGCCGCCGTGGAGGCCGCACGCATGCGCCTTCGTCCACTCGTCATGACCTCGATGGCCTTCGTGCTTGGCGTCGTCCCACTCGCCTTCGCGGGCGGCGCAGGTGCCGCGGCTCGCCAGTCGATGGGCACCGGTGTGCTGGGCGGTATGCTCGTCGACACCTTCGTCGCCACCTTGTTCATCCCTTGGTTCTTCCATGTGCTTTCGGGCCGGAAGGAGAAGCCGACTCCCGTCCAGCCATGATGCCTCGCATTATTCTACTCTCCGTCGCCATCCTCCTGGGTGGCTGCACCCTTGGTCCGGATTACGTCCGGCCTGAGCTGCCCAAGGCTGACGTCTTCCCGGAAGCTGGGAAGGGTGGCGCCGCCGTCCGCGCCGAATGGTGGAAGTCGCTCGGTGATCCGGAGCTCGACGCACTCGTGGCCAAAGCTTTGGTCGCCAATGCGGACCTCCGCATCGCGGTGGGCCGCGTCGAGCAGGCGGCTGCCGTCTTAGGGGAAACCGAAGGCGCTGGCATCCCGCAGATCGACGCCGCCGGCGGGATTAATTCAAGCAAGCTGAGCGAAGGCGCTTACAATCAGAACCTGTCCACGACCGGTCGGCACCGCACCACCGCGCGCGGGGGCCTCACTACGTCGTTCGAGCTGGATTTCTGGGGTAAGCTCCGTCGGGCCGAGGAGTCGGCGCGCGCACAGTTGTTAGGCGCTCGCGAATCGCGGCGCATGGTTGAACTTTCCGTCGGGGCCGCGGTCGTGCGGGCTTACGCCGCCCTCCGTGCCGCGGACGCACAATCGCTGGCCGCCCAAGAAGTCTTCGCTGCCCGCGATGAGGAAGCCGCTATTATTGCCAAACGCGCCGCTGTGGGCGCTGCTGGTCCGAACGAAGTCGCCCAGGCCGAAGTCGCTCGCTCTGCGGCGGTGGCCGCGCTGGCCGACGCCCGCCGCACGCGGGCCGCCGCGGAGCACCTGCTCGGAACGCTGACGGCCCAGCCGGCGCTGACCATCGCGGTGCGCCGTCAGGAGGGCCTCCGCCTGCCTGCACCCGTGGCACCGGGCCTGCCCACCGATCTTTTGGCCAGTCGTCCCGACGTCGTTGCCGCGGAGCAGGTGCTCGTCGCCGCGAACGCGCGTATTGGCTTCGTCAAGGCCGCGCGTTTCCCTAACTTCTCTCTGACCGGCGCGATCGGGTCCGAAAGCCGTGAGCTCAACGCCTTGTTTGACGGTGCGACCGCGACCAACTCGCTCGGCGTCGATCTCCGTTATCCCTTATTTGATTTCGGTCGCGGTGCGGCTCGGGTCGAAGGGGCCATCGCTGAGCAGCACCAAGCTGCCGCTGCCTACGAGAAGGCTTTCCTCAACGCTTGTCGCGAGGTCCGCGACGCTTTGGTCGACGTCCGGGAGACCGCGGCCTCGGCCACCGCCGCCGCCCGGCGTGCTTCGGCGGCCGACGAGGCCTATCGCATCGCCACCGAGCGTGCTCGTCAGGGGCAGACCGGCCCGATGGAACTGCTGGCCGCCCGCCGCCTTCGGGCCGAATCCCAGGTGGCCGTCGCTCGCGTCCGTCTGGATCGACTCGGCGCCCAGGTCGACCTCGTGAAGGCGCTCGGTGGTGCCCGTCCCGACGTCGTGTCGGCTGCCAAGTAGCCGTTCGCCTAGGATTGCCAACCTCGCCACGTTGCGGTGAGGTGGGGCATGCCCGCCCAGCCAGACCTCTGGTCCGAACTCGCCGCCTCCATGTCGGCGGACCTTTTTTTGTTGGCCGGCACCTTGGTCTTCTTCGCCGCGGTCGCGCATGCGTTCCTGTGTCCGACGATCGCGCGGGCCGCGCACACCGCAGAGAAGCAGGGCGGAATCAAGGGTGCGGTGTTGCACCTGCTTGGTGAGGTCGAGGTGGTCTTCGGCCTCTGGGCGACGGTGCTTTTCATCCTCATGGTCTGCTGGCCCGGCAAGGGCTGGGCTTTCGCGACGCGTTACGTCGAGAGTGGCGAATACGTGGCTACCGCCGCGGATGGCCCGTCCAAGTTCGTCGAACCTCTTTTTGTCTTCGTCATCATGGTCATGGCCGCATCGAAGCCCGTGATGGCCTTGGCGGCAGGTTTGCTCGGTCGCGTCGGGCGGCTGTTCGGCGGCACGCCAATCGCGCATTGGTTCGTGGTGCTCACGCTCGCGCCGTTGCTCGGGTCGCTCATCACCGAACCGGCGGCGATGACGATCGGGGCGATGTTGCTTTCGGCCCAGTTCTACAGCCTGAAACCCTCCGAGTCGCTACGCTACGCCACCTTGGCCCTCCTGTTCGTGAACGTCTCTGTCGGCGGCGCCCTGACGCATTTCGCCGCTCCGCCTATTGTCATGGTGGCCGCGAAATGGGGCTGGGGGTTGAAGGATGTCTTCGCGCATTTCGGGGTCGCCGCGCTTGTCTCCATCCTGCTTTCGAACTTCGCTTATCTATTCTGGTTCCGGCGCGAGCTTGCGTCGCTCAAGGGTGCGACAGAGGAGAAAGCCCCTCAGCCGCCCATGCCCGCCTGGGTCGTCGTCTTTCATCTCGCTTGCATGGTGTGGACGGTCCTGATGCTGACCGAGCATCGGCCCGTCCTCATGTTGGGTGGGTTTCTGGTCTTCTTGGCGTTCACCACGGCGACCTCCCGCTGGCAGCCCGCACCGGGCTTGCGAGGGCCTGCGCTCGTCGGTTTCTTCCTGGCCGGGCTCGTCGTGCTCGGCGGCGTGCAAGGATGGTGGATTTCGCCGGTGCTCAGTCGGATGGGGGAGGGGGCCTTGCTGGCCACGGCGACTTTCCTGACGGCGTTCAATGACAACGCCGCAGTGACCTATTTAGCCTCACAGGTTCCGGCTTTCTCGGCGGTGGGCCCGGCGGCGGAGGCCTTGCGGCATGCCGTGGTGGCTGGGGCCTTGGCGGGGGGCGGTCTGACCGTTATCGCCAACGCCCCGAATCCGGCGGGTCAGTCCATTCTTTCTCCCTGGTTCCCGGAAGGGGTTTCGGCGTGGCGGCTATTCCTCTGGGCGCTGACTCCCACGGCTTTGGCCCTTGGTTGCTTTGTTTGGCTCAAGTGAGGGGTTGGGTGGAGAAAAAGGCGGTTTTTGACTGTTCAACTAGAGA
This sequence comes from Opitutales bacterium, assembly GCA_964201505.1. GTDB lineage: Bacteria > Verrucomicrobiota > Verrucomicrobiia > Opitutales > UBA953 > UBA953. The sequence goes on along the minus strand of CAXNEN010000038.1, from coordinate 6,170 downwards.
GGGTCGGGGGTAGAATGTCTCTCCCGCACTCCACCCCAATTTTCCATGACCTCCCGTCGTCGCCCTGGCTTCACGCTCATCGAGCTTCTCACCGTCATCGCCATCATCGGCATTCTGGCGGGCGTGCTTTTCCCGGCCATCGGCGGTATCCGCAAGAAGGCGAAGCTCGCCACGGCGCAGTCGACTTTTTCGCAGTGGGCCAACGGGGTGACCCGCTACAAGCAGGTCTACGGTTTCTATCCCAACATCGGGACGGGGAGCTATAACACCGCGGCCGACACGCTGCATCAGCTGGAAGTCGACCAGATTGGTACGAAATTTATCAAGGCGATGTCGGCGAAGTCGGCGATGGGCGTGTTGCTCAGCGGTGGCCCTGCCGGCGATCGGGCGAAATTAAACCGCAACGCCGAGGAGTTCTGCTCCTTCGCTCGCGATGATTTCGAGGATCCTGGTTTTTCCGGCATCGACCTGACGGAGGCCTCCAAGCTCGTCGACCGTTTCGGCAACAACAAGATCCGCATTATTTTCGATACCGACGGCTCGGGTAACCTCAAGGCAGTCACTCCGCCCGGGGGCGTCTGGCCGGACGACCTTGTCACCTTAGGGACCACCGGCATTCCCGCTCGTGTGATCATCTACACCACGATTGCCGGAGGTGATTTCGCCTCCGCCGGTGGTCTGACCGAGCCCGACCTCGCCGACGTCATCGCCATCCAGTGATGGTTGCGCTCCATCCCAGTCGCCGGGCCCGCCGAGGGTTCACGCTGATCGAGCTCCTGCTCGTCATCACGATTATCCTGCTTATTTCTGGCATGTTCCTCGGGCTGAGCACCGGCGACGGCGGCGGCCTCCCGGCTGGACAGCGCATGGTCGGTTCCACGATCCGTTCTGTCCGTGCGATGGCCCTCATGAACCGTGGTACCGCCGGTACGGGCATCTCCTACAATTCACGCTATCGTCTGCTCATCCTTAACGACCCCACGGATCCGGTGAATCACCTCCGCCAATTCTGCGTTGCCGTCGGCGGCGTGTCGTTGGCTTCGGCTGGCCTGACCGACCCCGCCTCGATTACGAACACGAACGACAATCGTTACACCTGGGTTTCACCGGAGGGAACCTCGATGCTTCCGGCCGGCGTGTACTTCATTCCGCCCAAGTCCGACATCACCACGACCATCAACCCTCCTCCCGGAGCAGCTATGCTGGCCAATACGCGTCGCAGTATCATCGGGTCGATCGCCGATAATAATGGCAACGCGCAGGATTCGGCCGGCAGCAGCCCCCCTTGGGTGATGTTCACGCCCGTCAACCAGCCGACGGGTCTACAGGCGATGGGCGCCATGGGCGCTAAGAAGTGGTATTATATTGAGATCCAGCCGAGCGGCGCCTCCAACCATCTCGGCCGCGTCATGATCGTCCTCGCCAAGGGTTCCATGATGCTTGATGGGACCAGCGTGGCGCTCAATCTCGCCTCGGAGAGCCAGTTCGCCGCGCTCGCGCTCCGTCCGAACGGTGACGTCTCCTTCACGAGCGATCCCGACGAGATGGACAAAGCCAATCTGACCAAATGAACACCATGCGATCTTCTCCTTCTTACCGCCGCGGATTCTCTTTGGTCGAGGTCACACTCGCTATCGGCATCGTCGGTATCGCGATTATGTCGTTGGTCGGCATCTTGGGTTCCACTTTCCAGCAGGTCGATGACATCATGCAGACCAACCGTGCGCTGGCTGGTGTCACCCGCTTGGTTGGTGCCTTGGAGAATCCTCGTTCGATCCTCTATCTGACGCCCGCCGCGGACACCACGGCTACAAACACCACTTACCTGCAGCAGGGGATTACCACGCTCGATCCCGATCCGGCCAATCCGGCAAGCAACTTCGACCTTGCTTACCGTCTACTCGCCGGTGCCAAGGATAATGGTGCCACCGCCGTCTGGTTGTATGTCTATGAGCGCAAGGTTGTCCTCGCCACGTCCGACGCTCAGGTGGCTGGCGGCAATATCCAATACAATCTTTCGTCGAATCCCTCGGTGATGGAAGTGGCCAGCTGCAAGGGCAATAGCGACAACTTCAGCCCCCTGGCAGCCGGCACGCGTAACGTCGTCGGTTCGCCGATGCGCGTCCGCCTCTCGCTTTCCAAGCTGCTGGTCGGCCAGCGTTTCAAGTTGGACGTTGCGACGGGTGAGCCGAACTCGGCCAAGTGGGCGACCGGCGTAGACCTGCCCGTCGACCCGCGTCAGTACGCGCTAGCCTACCTTCCGGTGGTGGCGGAATTCTTTCCTCACGACTACGTGGATTCCGCGATCTTCAAGGCCCGGGAAGAAACTCCTCTGCTCGTCCAGAATATCGTCATCAGCCGATGAAAACACCTTCCTTGCCCAAGGCCCTCCGTCGGGGGTTCACGCTCCTCGAGGTCATGGTGGCCACCTCGATTATGGTCATCATCGTCCTGGCTGTCGTGACCATCGCGAGCGATACCTTTAAGGCTTATGATCGCGCGGTCGCCGAGCTTTCCACCCAGTCCGAAGCCCGTGGGGTGTTGGATGCGCTCGAGAACGACCTGCAGACCGCCATCCTCCGTCCCGACGGTCGCTGTTGGATGGAAGTCATCTTGCCTGGTTCCCCCGGAGCCCCGGCGAAGGCACCGCAGCCGATTGGCAATATGAAGGGACTCGACCAGCCCATCCTCATGTTCTTCGCGTCCCCGCCGGATCGTCCGCGCTGGAATCCCGCCGCCTTGACGCCGCGCCAATCCTTGAAGGGCGATGTTTGCGCGATCTCCTACCGACTGGGTCAGCGTTCGCCGTTTGATATGCCGGGTGAGCCAATTCAGCAGGTGTATGGCGTTTATCGTACTATCGTCGACCCCGAGGGCACCTTCACCGAGGCCTTGCCGATTATCTTCAAGTCTCCGCCGTCGACTGAGCCCAACCCAGAGGTCGCCGGCAACCCTCTCGCTTGGGGTCCCAACTCCGCGCCGACGCCTTGGGATTACTGGTCTGGCCCCGCCCGGATGATCTCGAACTACGGCGCTTCCGATATCGGCGGACAGAAGCAGACCAAGGTCCTCATCGACCCCAGCCTGACGGCCAACCCTCCGTGCTGGACGCTCGACGACCAGAATTTCATCGGCTCCAACGTCGTCGCCATGAACCTCACTTTTTGGTGCACCTCGTCCCTGCCTTTCACCGCCGTCGCCCCGGCGCTGAAGGATCCGGTGGCGCGCCTGCCGCTATCCCTTCGTCCCGTGTTGCCGGTTGAGGTGGATACGTTCAAGTTCGGCTCGACCTTACATGGCGGCTATGCTGGCGCTTTCCGTTCGGCTACGATCCCCTCCTCCTCCACGTTGGCCGCCCCTTTACGCTATGCGCCGTTGGCCATGCCGGTCCCCGTTTCTATGCCTTCCGCCGCGCAGGTGCATCCGTATGACTACTTCGGCTCCCGCCTGCGAATCTTCGCTGACCGGATTTATCCCGACGCGCTGCTCACGAATACGACCTCTGGCGTGGCGACAGCCGCGCCCTTGCCTTATCTGCCTTACTCGCTGAAGGCGGTCGAGGTCTCCTTGACCGTGCTCACGCCCGAGGGCTCGAAGGAACTCCGCGGCCTCCAGCAGCTGGGTGGCAAGTCAAAGCTCGACAATTCCGCCGACTACAGGCGCATCATCAATCAGCACGGACGGAACTATTCCCGTTACATCCGTCTGTTGGCGAACGGCGGCTGAGTCGTGATTTAACCCGACAAAAAAGGGGCGCCGATGGCGCCCCTTTTTTGTCGACCGAGCGTTCGGCTTATTCGGAATAAACGCCCATTGCGCGGAACTTTGCGTAGCGCATCGCCATCAGTTTCTCTGGCGAGGCCTTGGAGAGGTCGGCGAGCGAATCGCGGAGGGTCTTGCGGATAGCCGAGCCCGTGGCGGCCGGATCTTCCTGGGCGCCGCCCAGCGGCTCCTTCACGACGCCGTCGACAACGCCGAGCTTAAGGAGATTAGGAGCGTCGAGGCGTAAGGCTTCGGCGGCCTTGGGCGCGTGGGCGCGGTCCTTGAACAGGATCGCGGCACAGCCTTCGGGCGAGATGACGGAGTAGTAGGCGTTCTCGAGGATGTAGACTTTATTCGAGACGGCGATGCCGAGGGCACCGCCGGAACCGCCTTCGCCGATGACGAAGGTGATGATGGGCACGCCGAACTGGCTCATCTCGCGGAGATTGACGGCGATGGCTTCGGCGACGTGGCGTTCTTCGGAGCCGATACCGGGGAAAGCGCCTGGGGTATCGACGAGGGTGATAATCGGGAGACCGAAGGTATGGGCCATCTTCATCAGGCGAAGGGCCTTGCGGTAGCCTTCGGGATTAGGGCAGCCGAAGTTACGGCGGAGACTCTCCTTTGTATCGCGACCCTTCTGCTGGCCAATGACCATGACCGGCCGACCTTCGAAGAACGCAGTGCCGCCGACGATGGACTCGTCATCCATGTAGAGACGGTCGCCATGCAGTTCCTGGAAGTCGTCGAACAGCATGCCGATATAGTCCAGAGAGTAGGGCCGACGGGGGTGGCGAGCCAGCTGGACGCGTTGCCAGGGGTTCAGGTTGCCGTAGACCTCGCGGCGGGTCTGCTCCATCTTGACCTCGAGGGACTTGACCTCTTTGGAGACATCCATCCCGGCGGACTCGGAGGAGGCCCGGAGGGAGTTGATCTTGTCCTCGAGCTCCCGGAGGGGCTTTTCGAATTCGAGGGTGAAGCGGGCCTTGGGCGCGGACATGGGCCGTAAGTTGGGCAATCTAGCGGGGAAGGGCAATTGAATAGGGGTAGGGGTAGGGGCAGGGGTTAAAGCAGAGTAAAACATGGTTTTTAGGGGTAGGGGTAGTCGCTTCGGGTGGGGGGTGGCGGCCACAGGTGGCAGGTGGCGGGATAGGCGGTCACAACATTTCTACCCCTACCCCTAACTACGCATTACCCTTTTCCCCGAACCAAGAGCCCGCCAGCCTGTCTGCACCCTCACCCCCATGCGCCTCGCTTCCTTCCTGACCCTCCTTGCCGCCGCCGGCCTCGTCGCCGCCGAAGGCTACACCGATACCCCTTTTATTCCGGGCACCCAGTGGCGCGTGCATGATTCCGCCCGCCCGCAGCCTCCCCGTGCCGAGGCTTCCAAACTCAAGTGCAACGAGGCCGCCGCCCCGGCCGGAGCCATCGTCCTCGTCGGCGGTGCCGACTCGGCCAACGAGTGGGAGGCTGATGCCGCCCCGAACGCCAAGCTCAAGACCCCCCTCACCTGGGCTATCCAGGGCGGCGTGATGATCGCCCGCACTAACGGCATCCGCACCAAGCGCACCTTTGGCGATGTCACCTTGCACGTCGAATGGCGCTCCGCCGCTGGTTACGACACCGACCCCAAGAAAAAGAGTCAGGGCAACTCGAACAGCGGTATCTTCTTCATGAAGACCTACGAGCTCCAGGTCCTCGATTGCTCCAAGACCGAGACCTACGCCGACGGCATGACCGCCGCGATTTACGGCCAGCAGCCCCCGGCCTTCAATGCCTGCCTGCCTTCCCGCAGCTGGAACAGCTACGATATCGAATTCACCGCGCCGCGCTTCAACGCCGACGGCTCCGTCGCCAGCAAGACCCGCATCACCGTCGTGATGAACGGCGTCAAGGTCCAGGACGGCATCGAATACATCGGCCCGAGCAGCCATAAGAAGAATCCTCCTTACGCAAAGCACGCGGACAAACTCCCGCTCGGCCTGCAGTGGCATGGCGACGCCGTCGAGTTCCGTAACATGTGGGTCGTCGAGAAGAAGTAAGCGACCGCCATGGAACTCCTGGCCCACGCGAAGAATCACCTCATCGGGCTCCTTCTCGTGGGCCTGGTCTTTTATGTCATCGAACGCGTGATGGGGGCGCGCCGTCGGCCGGGTTATTTCCGTCCCGGCATGCTCACCGACGCCGCCTATTTCTTCACCGTCGAGTTCTTCAAGCAGGCCTCGCGGGTCCTGCTCATCGTCCCCTTCATCGTGCTCGTGATCGCGGGCGTGACCACGGGAGAGGCCGCCAAAGCGGGTTTGTATCACGGGTTCGGCCCGGTCGCCACGCAGCCGGTCTGGCTGCAGGCCATCGAGATCTACCTATTGGCGGATTTCCTCGGCTACTGGATCCACCGGGTCTTCCAC
>CAXNEN010000037.1:0-10033 GCA_964201505.1 Opitutales bacterium | reverse complement strand
CCGTCGTCGAACTGCTCGCCACCTTCGCGCTGGTCTTCATCATCCTGATGGTGGGCACCTCGCGCCTCACGGCGGGCAATAGTTACTTCGGACTGGCCATCGCGGTGGCCGTTCTGGGTCTCTCGGGAACGTTTGGGGATTTCAATCCGACCATGAATCCGGCCGTGTCACTGGCTACATCGCTGCTGGGGGTCTTCTCCGCGATCTTCGATGGCCTGCTTGGCACTAAGACCTTCGTCGCGGAAACCCTCTTCCTGGCCAAGATCGCCCCGCGTCTCTTGGCGGAGGTCGCGGTCCAGTTCGTCGGGGCAGCCTTAGCGGCCTGGTTCTTCCGGATACTCTTTCCTGAAGACCGGTAAATTCCGACGGGATGGCTTGAACCGGGTCGGGCTCTTGTCAAGGTGAGTGCATGAACCCGCTCTTCGCCATCCATAAGCATTACGGCTCCCTACTCCTGCTGCTCATCCTGATAGTGGTTCTCGTCGCCCTTTTCAAGGGACCGAACACTAAGCTCCAGCGCATCGTCACGGTGCTCGTCGACATCAATCTCGTGGTGGGTATCGTCGCCTTTTTCCAGACTGTCCGCCCAATCTCTTGGTTTCACCCAATTCTCGCCCTCGCCGCCGTCGGCCTTCTGCACGCCGCCTCGAAGAGCGAAGACAAGGCCAAGGTCATCCGATGCTTCTCCATCGCTCTCGTTCTGCTGGTTGCCGCTTGGGCCGTCAACGCCTCCTGGGGTCCGGCGTGGTTTAAGACGAACTTCGTCAAACTTCCGGCTGTAGCGGTTATCGCCAAGTAAGCCGCTGCGATACAATCAGGTTAAGACGGCCCGGACATTGTCCGGGCCGTTTGACTTCCCATTGACCCGAGGCTTGTTGGGGGGACACTTAAGGGACTCGTCTGATGTATCGCCTCGCCCTCAACATGCTCTTCGGAGACCGCGCCAAGCTCGCGATGCTCCTGTGTGGCCTGGCGTTCTCGGCGTTACTGATGGCCCAGCAGAGCTCGGTCTTCTTCGGTATCATGAGCTGGACCTACACGCCGATGGTCAACATCCGCGCGCAGGTCTGGGTCAGCGACCCGATGGTTGAGCAGGTCAACGACGCCAAGCCGCTCCGCGACACGGACCTTGGCCGCGTGCGTTCCGTCGATGGCGTCGCTTGGGCCGCCCCGCTCCACACTTCCTTCGTCCAGGCGCGTATGCAGGACGGAAACTTCAAGCTGATCACGCTCGTCGGCATCGACGCCGATACTTTTGCGGGCGCCCCGGCCGTCCTCACGCAGGGGCGCATCGAGGACTTGCGCCTCCCTGATACCGTCATCGTCGACGAATGGGGCGCCGCGCTGATGGGTCGCATGACCGTCGGGCCTGACGGCAAGCCTCGCTCCATGCCGCTCCAGGTCGGCGACACGTTCGAGGTCAACGACATCCAGGCCCGCATCGTCGGTATCTGCAAAGTGAGGCGGGCCTTCACCGGCGGGCCGTTCGTCTACACCACCTATGATCGGGCCAAAGGCTACACCCTTGGTGCCCGTCGCACGCTCAGCTTCATGCTCGTCGAGCCGCAGAAGGGCGTGACGCCGGCTGAGCTTTGCGATCGCATCGAACGCGGTACGGGCCTCAAGGCCTGGACGTCCGACACGGTGATCTGGAGTTGGGGCGAGCGCAGCTTGGCGCGCAATACCTTCTGGTGGTTCTGGACCAACACCGGCATCCCGTTCTCCTTCGGCACGGCAGTCCTGCTCGGGTTGTTCGTGGGCATCGCCATCTCCGGCCAGACGTTCTACTCCTTTGTCCTCGAGAATCTGAAGTATTTTGCGGCCATCAAGGCGATGGGCGCAGGCATGGGGGTTATCGCCCGCATGCTCTTCGTGCAGGCCTTTACCGCCGGGCTCATCGGCTTCGGGCTCGGCGCCGGGATGGCCCAGGGCATCGGGCGCGCGATGATTGAGAAGGGCATGCCACCCTTTGTGATGTACCCGCAGATTCTCTGGGCGACGTTCGTCCTGGTGCTCGGTATCAGCTTCGTCTCCGCCGTCATCGGCATTATCAAGGTGTCGCGCGTCGACGCCGCCTCGGTCTTCCGCGGATGAGCACCCTCGCCCACACCATCGCCGTTCGCGCCTCCGGCGTGGATATGTTCTTCGGCACGCCGGAGAACCAGGTCGTCGCCCTCCAGCAGGCCGACTTCGAAGCCCGCCGCGGCGAACTCATCATGCTCGTCGGCCCCTCAGGCTGCGGGAAGACGACGCTCCTCTCCGTTATCGCGGGTACGCTCACGCCGCAGGCCGGTACGGTCGAGGTCTTCGGCCAGCGCCTCGACGGGCTCGGCCAGGAGGAGCTCACGGCGTTCCGTCGCAAGCACCTTGGCTTCGTCTTCCAGTCGTTCAATCTCATCCCCACGCTCTCCGTGATCGAGAACGTGATGGTGCCGCTCCTCATTCAGGGCCGCCCATACGATGAAGCCCACGCTCGTTCGCTCGCCATCATCGAGAAGGTTGGCCTCAAGGGCCGCGAAGAGGGCCGCCCCAACACGCTCTCTGGTGGCCAGCAGCAGCGCGTCGCCATCGCCCGGGCGCTCGTTCACGAGCCGCCGCTCCTGATTTGCGACGAACCCACCTCGGCTCTCGATAAGGATACCGGCGGGCACATCATGGAACTCGTCCGTGACCTTTCTCGCTCGCCGGAACGATGCGTGGTCGTCGTTTCGCACGATCATCGCATCTTCCGCTTCGCCGACCGCATTGCCGAAATGGAGGACGGCCGCATCAGCCGCGTGGTCGATGACCCGAAGCTCCTCGATGCGACCCATCTCTGATCCCTCTTATGTTTAAGAAACGCATCCTGCTCTTCGCCCTCGCCCTTGCCGGCGCCGTCTCTGCTTGGCAGCTCACTCGCGGCACGGCCAATGAGGCGCCGATCAAGCCACCGCCCTACGAGCCCGCCACCCGCGATAAGGACGGCCTCATCGCCGCCGCCGGCCTCATTGAGGCCGCCGCCGAGAATACGCTCCTCGGCTCACCCACGTCCGGCACGGTCGCTAAGGTTCACGTGAAGGTCTGGGCCAAGGTGAAGGCCGGCGACCCGATTCTCACGCTCGATGATCGCGATTTCCGTGCCCAGCACGCCGTCCAGGTGGCTGCGGTTTCCGCCGCCGAAGCCACCTCCGAACGCGCCGAAGACGCTGCTCGCCGCTGGACTGGTATCAAGGATAGCGGCGCGGTCTCCGCCTCCGAACTATTTTCCTACCAGATGGCCGCCAAGGAGGCGAAGGCCAAACTCGCCCTCGCCAAGGCGCAACTCGACCAGACCGCGGTATTGCTCGATCGCCTCGTACTCCGTTCGCCCATCGACGCGACGGTGCTCCAGGTCGGCGTCCGCGTCGGCGAATTCGTGGCCGCCGGCGCCAAGGCGCCCGTCGTGCTCGGTGATATCACTCGTCTGCAAATCCGCTGCGACGTCGACGAACAGCTCGCCTCGCGCATGCGGGAAGGCTTACCGGCGAAGGGCTACCTGAAAGGCGAGAGCTCGCTCGCCGGCGGCAAGGACCGGTCCATCGCCCTGAAGTTCGTCCGCATCGAACCCTTCGTCATCCCGAAGACCTCGCTCACGGGCGCGAGCATCGAGCGCGTCGATACCCGCGTGCTGCAGGTGATCTATCAGTTCGATCGCCCAGCGGACCGCGTGCTCTTCGTCGGTCAGCAGATGGACGTCTATATCGACGCCTCCCAAAATGCTCCGGGTAAATAAGATTTTTCTCCTCGCCGCGCTGGCCCTCGCAGGCTGTGCGCACGAACCGACGGCCCTGCCCGTGGTCACTGTCACGGCCCCCGCGTTTTCGCAGGTTGGCGCCGCCGCTGACGCCAAGTGGGCGGAGGCCTTCGGTGACTCGGCCTTGCTCGAACTGATTGCGCAGGCACGGAAGAACAGCCCGGATCTAGCCATCGCCCGCGCGCGGCAGCGTGAAGCGGTGGCTTTGCTCGCCTCCGCTAGTGCCGGCGATCAGCCCGCCGTTTCCGTCGGCGCTGGCTTGGAATCCTCCCGTATCTCGCTCGACACCGGTCGCACGCCGGTCGGCTTCGGTATCCCGCGTCGCACCGACGTCGGCGCCGCTGGCGTGAAGGCCTCTTGGGAACTCGACCTCTGGGGGCGTGAAGCCGCCAAGACGAAGGCCGCCGATTTCGATTCGCGCGCGGCCAAGTTCACTGTCGAACAGGCGAACCTCGCCCTGTCCGCTGAAGTGGCCCGTCTGTGGTTCGCCGTCCGCGGCGCTCGCGAGCAGCTCGCTTTCCTGGAAGCCGAATTCGCCACGCGTCTGCGGGAGATGGAAATCATCGAGCAGACCGTCGTCGCAGGCTTACTCGACTCCGATCCGCTTTCCTCCGCGCGGCTCGCCGCCGCCCAAGCCAAAGTCGACGAAGGTCTCGGCCGCCGCCGTCTCGCCGCCGCTGAGAACGCGCTGCGTGCGTTGATTGGTTCCGCACTGGGCGTCCAACTTCCTGTAGCGAAGGGCTCTGCCGCGATGCCGGCCTTCGGCGCGGGCGTGCCCTCGGAGCTCTTGCTTCGTCGTCCCGACCTCGCTGCAGCTGCCGCGCGGGTTGACGCCGCGCTCTCGCGCGAAGGCGCAGCCATCGCCGACTTTTATCCTTCCGTCACGCTCAATGGCCAGGCTGGCTGGCAGGCCGATCCGGCTTCGCGTGTGGGCCGGGGCTCTTCGAGTTTCTGGTCTCTCACGCCTTCGATTGATCTTCCGGTCTTCGACGCTGGGCTACGTAAGGCTAATCTCGAAGTTGCTCGCGCGCGCATCGATGGCTCCGGTGCCGAATGGACGAAGGCTGTGCTCGGCGCCTTCCGCGAAGTCGAGGACGCGCTCGCCGATCTCCGCGAGCTCGCTATGCAGGAAGAACTGACAGGCCGCGTACTCTCCTCGGTGCGTGTCCGGCTCACTAACGCCGAAGCCCGCCGCCAGGCTGGCCTCGCAAATGAGAACGATATCCTAAGCGCGCGCCGAGACGAAGCCACCGCGGCGCGCACGCTCTCGATGGTCGTCTGGGAGCGCCGGCAGGTTGCGGTGCGACTCGCGGCGGCTACGGGCGGCGGTTGGTCCGCCGAATAACTCGCCAAAGAAGAAGGGCGTCCTTACGGACGCCCTTTCTGTTTCCGTCAAGGCGCTTAGGCCTTGATCTGCGGACGCTTGGGATCCGGCCAGTCGATATGGAAGAACTCGCCGCGGGGCTTGTCCTTGCGCTCGTAGGTGTGGGCGCCGAAGAAGTCGCGCTGACCTTGGAGCAGGTTCTGCGGGAGGTTCTCGGTACGGTACGAGTCGAAGTAGGAGAGCGACGAACCGAGGGTCGGCACGGGGATGCCGTGCTTCACCGCGAGGGCGATGACTTTGCGCCAGTTCTTTTGCGCCTTCTTGACCGTCTTCTTGAAGTACGGGTCGAGGAGGAGGTTATCCAGGCGGGGCTTCTTGCCGAAGGCTTCCGTGATCTTCTGGAGGAAGCGGGCGCGGATGATGCAACCGCCGCGCCAGATCTGGGCAATCTCGCCGAAGTTAAGCTTCCACTTGTACTCGTTCTGGGCCTCGCGCATGAGCTGGAAGCCCTGGGCGTAGGAACAGATCTTGGAGCAGTAGAGGGCGTCGCGGATCTGTTCGATGATTTTGGCGCGGTCCGGATTGGTCATCGCGCGCTTCGGGCCACGGAGGACCTTGGCGGCTTTGACGCGCTCATCCTTCACGGCGGAGAGACAGCGGGCGAAGACGGCTTCGGCGATGGTCGGAGCGGCGACACCCATGTCGAGGGCGTTGGCGCTGGTCCACTTGCCCGTGCCCTTCTGGCCGGCGGTATCGAGGATGACGTCGACCAAAGGGACGCCGGTCTCAGGGTCCTTCTGCTTGAGCACCTTGGCGGTGATCTCGATGAGGAAGGAATTCAGGTCTCCCTTGTTCCATTCTTCGAAGGTGGTGCCGATCTCGTCGGGGGTCATGCCGAGGAGGCCGCGCATGAGGTCGTAGGCTTCGCAGATCATCTGCATGTCGCCGTACTCGATGCCGTTGTGGACCATCTTGACGTAGTGGCCGGCGCCGTCGGGGCCGATGTAGGCCACGCAGGGGACGCCGCCCTTGATGGGCTTACCCGGGGAAGCGCCGGTGAGTTCCACGCCGGTGACGGCGTCGACCTTGGCGGCGACCGCTTCCCAGATGGGCTTCAGTTCGGCCCAGGCGGCGGCATCGCCACCGGGCATGAGGGACGGTCCGAAACGGGCGCCTTCTTCGCCGCCGGACACGCCGGAGCCAATGAAGCGGAGGCCCTTAGCCTTAAGTTCCTTCTCGCGGCGGATGGTGTCCGTCCAGAGGGCGTTACCGCCGTCGATGATGATGTCGCCCGGCTCGAAGGCCGCGGCGAGCTCGTTGATTACGGCGTCGGTCGGGCTGCCGGCCTTAACCAGGATGACGGCCTTGCGGGGTTTTTTGAGTGAAGCGGCGAAGTCCTTGATGGTCGGGCAGCCAGTCAGCTTGCCTGGGGTCTTCGGGTTTTCCTTCACAAACTCGTCGGTCTTGGCGGTCGTACGGTTATACACCGAGATCGCGAAGCCGTGGTCGGCGATGTTGAGGGCGAGGTTCTGACCCATGACGGCCAGACCAATGAGTCCAATGTCGGATTGCATAAGAGGAGCCAATGCGAACCCCCGTCGGCTGGCATGGCAAACAAGAAAAGGGGCAGGTTTCGCCCGAAAGCTCTTGGTTTCGGCACAGTCGACCGCCTTTCCCCTCGCCTCATCAGGGCGGCTTGGCATCGTGGGGCGCTGTCATGTCCCAGCTCGTCGGCAAACGCATCACCCTCGGGGTCACTGGCTCTATCGCCGCCTACAAGGCCGCGGACCTGACCTCCCAGCTGGTCAAGTACGGCGCCGAGGTCCAGGTGGTCATGACGAAGGGTGCGACCCAGTTCATCACCCCAATGACGCTGCAGGTGTTATCTCGCCGCCCGGTGGCGTTCGACCTTTGGGCTGAGGGCGCCAATTCTATCCCGGGACACATCGAGATTGCCGATTCGTCGGACCTTCTGCTGGTCGCCCCGCTGACCGCCAACGTAATGGCCGAGTTCGCCCACGGCCTCGCGCCCGACCTGCTGACGAGCATCTACCTCGCCACCCGTGGCCCGGTCCTCCTTTGCCCGGCGATGAACGGCAAGATGTACGAGCACGCTGCCACTCAGGCCAACCTGAAGACCCTTCGCTCTCGCGGCCATGCGATCGTCGAGCCAGCCGAAGGCATGCTGGCCTGCGGCTACGAGGGGAATGGCAAGCTCGCGCCAGTCGAAGAGATCGTGAGCCGTGTGCTCTCGATCTTGGGCTGAGTCCGATGGATCCGCGCGCGCTCCGCCAGCGACTCGAGGCTTCGGCGAAGGCGCTGGGCTTTGATGCTTTCGGGGTCGCGCCTGTCGACGTCGACGTCTGTGCCGACTATTTCAAGAAGTGGATCGCCGACGGCATGCACGGCGACATGGCCTGGCTAGCCCGCAATCCTGACCGCCGCACGGACGCCCGAAAGGTCATACCGGAAGCCCGCAGCCTCGTGGTGGTGGGGCTCAACTATTATCAGCCGCATCCGCCGGCCGGTTACCGCATCGCGAAATACGCCCTCGGCTCCGACTACCACGACGTGATCTTCCCCCGCCTCCAGCAACTCTGCGAAGCGATGCGCGAACTCGGCGGCGAACAGAAGCCTTACGTCGACACTGGTCCGGTGCTCGAGAAGCCCGTCGCCGCGGCGGCCGGCCTCGGCTGGCAGGGCAAGAGCACAATCCTGATCCACCGCGGGGCGGGGACCTGGCTCTTCCTCGGCGTCATCCTGACCACCCTCGAGATCGAAGTTTCCGCGGCGAAGGAGCCGGATCGCTGTGGCACCTGCACGCGCTGCATCGATGCCTGTCCGACGGCCGCGATCATCGCCCCCTATAAATTGGATGCCCGCAAGTGCCTGGCTTACCTGACCATTGAGCACCAGGGTGCCATCCCCGTCGAATACCGCGAAGCCCTCGGCGACCGGGTGTTTGGCTGCGACGATTGCCTCGATGTCTGCCCATGGAACAAGTGGGCCGTCGCCACCCGCGAAGCCCATTTCGCCCCGCGTCCGCATCCTCCGCTGCGCGAGACTCTGGCCTGGACGGACGAGCAGTTCCTCGCCCATTTTAAGGGTACGCCGGTCGAACGTCTCGGCCTCGCCCGTTGGCGACGCAATGCGCTCACGGTGCTGGGCAATGTCGGTGAGCGAGCCGACCTCCCCGCCGCCGAGGTACTCCTCGGGTCGGCTGATCCGATGGTCGCGGAACACGCCGCTTGGTCTGTCGCACGCCTCCGCGCACGTTGAACCTACGGGTTGCCTCGGACGACTAGGTTGTCCTAATGGCTGGCGTGACTCTAGCCCAAGCCTACTACGCGCTCGCCGCCTTCTTGCTCTTAGCCGGCTGGCTCATCGTCACCGACTCGCCCGTTCTGCGTACGTTCCGCCGCTCGAAAGGCGCCACCGCCTTACTCGCTCTCGTTGCCATTGCCTGGTTCGGCTGGTGGCTCATGAATATTCCCGAAGCCGATCTCGCCGGACTGCCGCGCATGCCCGTCGTCGTTGGTTTCATCGGCTTCAGCCTCCTGACGTTCGTCTATATGCCGGACTTCCTGTCGGTGCGCGCCCTTGGGGTCATCATGCTCTTCCTCGCCCGTCATGCACTCGACGCCGGCTACCGTCAGCTGCCCTTCAGCCTGCTCGACGCCGCGGTGAGCTATGGCGTGCTCATCCTCTTCGGGTTCTGGTGGGCCTGCTCCCCGCCGGTCTTCTGCCGCCAGTGTGATTGGATTCTCGCCACGGAGGGCCGCCGCAAGTTCTTCGGTGGCTTAAGCCTTCTGCTGGCCGTTGCTTGCGTCGCCCAGTCCTTCCGCCTCGCGTGAGCCGCGCCTTGCTCATCGTCGTCTCGGGCCCCGCCGGCAGTGGTAAGACCACGCTCTGCTCTCGGCTGACCGAAGCCTACCCGCAGGTCCTCCGCCGCGTGATTACCTGCACGACCCGTGCGCCGCGGGCCGGCGAGGCGGACGGCGTGGATTACCATTTCCTGACGCGCAACAGCTTCGAGCAACAGGTCGCCGCGGACGTCTTCCTCGAGCACGCTACCGTGCACGGTAACCTCTATGGACCGCGCGCGGCCGATGTCGCCACGCACCTAGGCGCTGGCTTCGACGCGCTGCTAAATGTCGACGTCCAGGGGGCCGCCACGATTCGCGCCAAAGGCGCCGCCGACCCGCGTCTCGCGGCCGCGCTCGTCACGGTCTTCATCCGCGTCAGCGACCACACCGAACTCCGGCGTCGTCTCACGGGCCGTGGCACCGATCCGACCGATGAGATTACCCGCCGCGTCGCCGCCGCCGAAGAGGAGGTCCGCCACGCCGGGGCCTACCAGCATGTGATCGAAAGCGGCAGCCGCGAAGCCGACTTCGCCGCGCTGCAAAGCATCTACCTCGCCGAAAAGACCCGCCGTCCATGATGGAGAAGAATGACATCGCGAGCGTCCTCGACGAGATCGCCACGTTCATGGAGCTGACTGGGGAGAACCCGTTCAAGATCCGTGCCTACTCCGCTGGCGCTCGCATCCTGGAGAACATGACCGAGGACCTCGGCGAACTCATCGACACCGGTAAGCTCGCCGACATCCCCGGCCTAGGCGAAGCGCTCGTCGACAAGATCACGACGCTCCGTCGCGACGGTGTCTTGCCTTTCCATCAGAAGCTCAAGGCTTCAATCCCCGCTGGCCTTCTGGAGGTCATGCAGATTCCTGGCCTCGGCCCGAAGAAGGTCCGCGCGCTCTGGACGCTGCTCGCGGTCGAAGATCTCGTGAAGCTGAAGGAGGTCTGTGAATCCGGCGCGGTCGCCGAGCTCAAGGGCTTCGGCGCCAAGACGCAGGATAAGATCCTCGAAGGTATCAAGAACCGCATCGCCTACGGCAAACGCCACCGCTGGTACGAAGCCGCCGCCATCGC
>CAXNEN010000036.1:0-10054 GCA_964201505.1 Opitutales bacterium | reverse complement strand
AAATTAACGCAGCGTTCGCAGGTACAGGAGGTCGAAGATGAGATTCTCCGTCTGCCGCCAACGCAGGCCGTCAGGTATCTCCCGACCGAACTCGCGGGCGGCGCGCTCGCCGCTAAGGCTGCCTGGGCCCGCATTATCTCTGTCCGCGCCAGCCTCGTCGGCAGCAAGAGTCGCCCGGCCATCAAAGCAGCGATGCTACCCTTGCTGAAGGGCCCGGCCAACGAGTTAACGGAAGCCGCCTGGGCCGCCGTGCCTCGTTTGTTCTCCGAAGCCGACCGTGCTGCGTTGACGGAGGCCTCGCAGGGGCTTTCCGAACGCATTGCGCCCAAGGCGAAGTCCGCGCTCGACGCCCTTTCGGCCAAGTAATCTCCCCAGACGCTTGTCGCTTGCCGAGAGGCGGGTGGGGGATTGCTATGTCTCTATGGCGCCCGTCGCGAACAAGGAAGACTCTCCCAACCTGATTCTCGCCGGATTCATGGGCACGGGGAAGTCCGCGCTCGGACGCCAGCTGGCCAGGCGTTGGCGCCGCCGTTTCTACGACACCGACGAACTGGTCGAGAAACTAGCTGGTGTTTCGATTGCCGATATCTTCGCCGAACATGGTGAAGATCATTTCCGCGCCCTCGAACGCAAGGTCGTCGAAGGCCTGCTGCCTCCGAACGGTGCCGTCATCGCTTGTGGCGGCGGCCTGGTCGTGCCTCCCGGCATGGGCGAGCTCGTTCGCTCCAAGGGCATCGTCGTCACGCTCTTCGCATCGGTCGACACCATCCTGCGACGCACCGCGGGCAATTCGCGTCGTCCGCTCCTCAAGGGCGACGACCCGGAGGCCAAGATCCGGGACCTCATGAAGAGGCGCGAGCAGGCCTACATGAAGGCTGGCATCGCCGTGTACACCGACGGCCGTTCGCTGCAGCAGCTCTGCGTCATCGTCGAGCGCGTCTACGAGCGGGAAGCTCGCGCGCTGCTTAAGTCGCGTCCGAAGCCGGAATAGCCGCGAACGCGTCGCCCGCGGGCGGCTGGTCGCGGAACAATTTCACCACTTCGAGGAATTCGGCGCGGTCGACGTTGAAGGCCCCGAGGCTGGCGAGGTGTGGCGTGGGCATCTGGCAGTCGATGAGCAAGTAGCCACAGGCGGTGAGGCGGGCGACGAGCGTCGCGAAGCCGACCTTTGAGGCGTCGGCCTTCAGGTGGAACATCGATTCGCCATGGAAAAGCCGGCCGAGGGCGACGCCGTAGAGGCCGCCGACGAGCTGGCCTTCCCAGCAGACCTCGACGCTGTGGGCGATACCCAGTCGGTGTAGTTCGCAGTAGGCCTTGATCATGTCGTCGTTGATCCAGGTGCCATTCTGGCCGGGGCGAGGGACTTCGGAGCAGCGACGCATCACCGTCTCGAACTGTAGGTCGAAGGTGACCGACCATCCCTTCTTGCGCATCGTCTTCTTCAGGCTGTCCGTCAGGCGGAAATCAGCCGGGCGCATCACGAAGCGCGGATCCGGGCACCACCACTTCACGGGCTCACCGGCGGAATACCAAGGGAAGATGCCGGCCCGGTAAGCTGCGATCAGGTTGGGCGCACTGAGCTTCCCGCCGCGGGCCAGAGGCGCGCGGGCGGGGGCTGTCGACGGATCGCCACGTTTCCATTCCTGCATCGCCAATATCTTCGGTGAAGCGGGAATGGCGGGCAAGATTAGTCCTTGGTGATGTTGTAGACCGACGGGATTGAGATACCGAGCTCCGCGGCGATCTCGCGGACCGGGGCGCCTTTCTTGCGCATGTTCTGGGCCTTGGAGCGCATGCTGTCCGAGATCTGGGCGCGGGCGCGGTTCGGACGGGAGAGTAACTTGATGAGACGCTTGGCCAACTCGGTCTTCGAGAGGCTGGCGACTTCGCGTTCGATCAGCGACTGGCGTTCGCTGTGCTCGTCTTCCCAAGTCTGTACGGCCAGGTCCCGGGCCTTGGAGAGGGCGCCGCGGACGTAGGCGTCTTTGGAAGTGAAGGCGGACGGATCGAGTTCGATTTTCATAAAAGTGTTGGTGTTCTTGTTTTTACCCATGTCGACTGGGTTGTATTTTTAGTCAGTCTGAATTCCCTCAACATTTTATTATAAACCGAATTGTCAAACTTTCATAAAAAGTTTTTTTCAGCCACGATTTTACTAATAAATTTCGCTTTGACCTTACTTACTCCACTCGAGCATGCGGCGGAGCGGAATCTCGGCGGCGACGCGGATGTTTTCTTCCATCGTGATCTCCGGCGAGCCATCGCGCAGGCAATCGCGGACCTTTTGTAGGGTATTCATCTTCATGAACTTGCAGTCGTTACAGGAGCAGCGATCCGTCGGCGCGGCCACGAACGTTTTACCGGGTACTTCCTTCCGGAGGCGGTGAATCATCCCCGATTCCGTGGTAATGATGATTGTATCGGCCGTCTGTTGCCTGCTCCAGCCGACCATCATTTCGGTCGAGCAGACCATGTCGGCCATCTCGCGGACGGCTTCGGTGCATTCCGGATGGGCTACGACGGGGGCGCCAGGGTGCGCGGCCTTGGTGCGGAGCAGGGCGCCCGGCGTGAACTGCACGTGGGCGTAGCAGTTGCCCGGCCAGAGCTGCATTGAGCGACCGGTCTTGCTGGAGACCCAGCGACCGAGGTTCTGGTCCGGTACGAAGAGGATATTTCGATCGGCGGGTACGCGGTTGACGATTTTCGAGGCGTTACCGCTGGTGACGATGACGTCGCTCAGCGCTTTCACCGCCGCACTGCAATTGATGTACGCGACGACGTAGAGGGAAGGGTCCGCGGCTTTGGCGGCGGCGAGCTTCGAGGCGGGACAGGAGTCGGCCAGCGAGCAACCGGCGTTCATGTCCGGCAGGAGCACGCGGCGCGTCGGATTCACAATCTTGGCCGTCTCGGCCATGAAATGCACGCCGCAGAAAACGATCGTGGACTGCTTCGCCTCGGCGGCCTTGTAGGCGAGGCCGAGCGAATCGCCGACGAAATCGGCGACGTTCTGGATGTCCTCGCACTGGTAGTTGTGCGCGAGGATGATGGCGTCCTTAGCCTTTTTGAGGGCGATGACTTCCTTCTGCAGGTCGGACAGCGGCGTGCCACCGAGGGGCAGGGGAGGGAAGACGGATGCGGAGGGATAGGGAATCATGGGCGGGCGGCCTTGCGCTTCTGGCAACGTTCGCAGAGTGCGGTGACCTGGAGTTTCTGGGAGATGGGACGCATGCCGTGCTTGGCGGCGACAGCCTTGCCGTACCACTCCATGAACGGGGCTTCGACTTCGACGATCGTCTCGCAGCTTTCGCAGATGAGCTGGGCGCGGAAGGTCGCGCTGCCGGCTTCCGCGAGGTAGTATTTGTGATCGCGGCCGACGTCGACTTCGCGAATCACGCTGCTGCCGATGAGGAGGGGAATGGCGCGGTAGATGGTAGCGCGGGAAACGCTACGGTCGAGGGAGCGGGCCTTCTTCAGGAGATCCTCAGCGGTGTAATGGCCTTGGATGGTCCGCGCGCCCTCGAAGACCGCCATGCGTTGGCGCGTGGCACGCAGGCCTTGCTGGGCGATGAAGGCCCGGAAGGCTCCGGATTGCTCCGGCGATTCACTGGGAAGAGGCTTGGGCATGCCGATTTGAGACAGTTTTGATACTGAAACCCCTTCGCGTCAATAAGGGACGCGTCATTGACACCGGGCCTCCCGACCCCTTCATTTACCCCCTTTTCCCAAAGGGAAAGGCCCTTCACCTGATGTATCACAATACGGACGATCTTCGCATTCGCAGCCAGCACCCCCTGCTGACTCCCGCGCTCGTGCTCCAAGAGCTCCCTGCGTCGGAGAAGGCCACCGAGGTCGTGGCGACCGCCCGGAAGGACGCGGCCAAGCTCATTTCCGGCCAGGATGACCGCCTGTTGGTCATCGTCGGCCCCTGTTCGGTCCATGACACCAAGGCCGCCTTGGAGTACGCCGCCCTCCTCCAGAAGGAAGCCCAGAAGCATGCCGCCGACCTCCTGGTCGTCATGCGCGTCTATTTCGAGAAGCCTCGCACCACCGTCGGCTGGAAGGGTTTGATCAACGACCCGCAGGTCGATGGCTCCTTCCGGATCAACGACGGCCTCCGTCTCGCTCGCGGCCTCCTCGCGCAGATCACCGAGATGGGCTTGCCGTCTGCGACCGAATTCCTCGACCCGATCACACCCCAGTATGTGGCTGACCTGGTCTCTTACGGTGCCATCGGCGCCCGCACGACCGAGAGCCAGATTCACCGCGAGCTCGCTTCCGGTCTCTCCATGCCGGTCGGCTTCAAGAATGGCACCGACGGTTCCGTTCAGGTCGCCGTCGACGCCTGCCTCTCCGCTCGTGCGTCCCACTGGTTCCCGTCCATCACCAAGGAAGGTATCGTCGCCATCTTCCAGACTTCGGGTAATCCGGACGCGCACATCATCTTGCGCGGCGGTTCCCGCACCGGGCCTAATTACGGCACCGAATTCGTCATCGACGCTGCGGCCCGTATCCAGAAGGCCGGTCTCACCTCCCGCCTCGTCATCGATTGCTCGCACGGCAACAGCTCGAAGGACCATCGCCGTCAGCCGCTCGTGGCCGCGGACATCGCCGCCCAGGTCGCCGCGGGTTCGCAGGTGATCGCTGGCGTGATGGTCGAAAGCCACCTCGTCGAAGGCCGCCAGGAATGGAAGGGCCATGACGCCTCCACCTATGGCTGCAGCATCACCGATGCGTGTATCTCTTTCCAGGAGACCATCCCGGTCCTCGACGGTCTCGCCGCCGCCGTCCGCGCCCGTCGCGCGTTCAAGCAGTCCTAATTTTCCGCCATGAACTCCGTACTCAAGCTCATCCTCGATGGGGAAGCCCTCGACACCGCCCAGATTGGTAAGATCCTCGGCCTCGGCGCCGAAGCCGTGGACCGCGAGCTCGCCGCCTTGCGCCAGCAGGGCGTCCTGCTGGGCATGCGCCCGGTGTTGAACCCGAGCTACGAGTCCGAGCACCGCGTCCGCGCGGTCATTGAAATCAAGATCCGCACCGAAGGCATCGGCGGCTTCGACGGCATCGCCGAACGTATTTCCAGCTTCGAACAGGTGGAGAGCTGCTACCTCATGTCCGGCGGCTACGACCTCCTCGTCGTCGTCACGGCTGACAACCTCTACAAGGTGGCCGGCTTCGTCCATGAGCGCCTCGCCCGCATCGACGGCGTGCAGGGTACTTCGACCCACTTCTTCCTCCGCGCCTACAAAAAGGACGGTTTCATCGTAAACGCCGAAGGTTCCCGCCGCGACCAGCCCTCGGTCAGCCCTTGAGCCCAGCCTGATCATGGATTCTTCCGGCCGTTTCGTGGCGCGACATGTCGCCTCCTTGCCCAAATCGGGTATCCGTGACTTCTTCGCCATCGTGTCCAAGATGAAGGACGCTGTGTCCTTAGGCATCGGCGAACCCGACTTCGTCACGCCTTACCATATTCGCGAGGCCGCGATTTCTTCCCTCGAGAAGGGCCGCACGTCCTACACGGATAACCGCGGCACTCAGCAATTCCGCGAGGAGATCTCCCGCTACGTCGCCAAAAACTACGGCCCGGAATACGATCCCGAGACCGAAATCCTCGGCACCATCGGCGTTTCCGAAGCCCTCGATATCCTGCTCCGCTCGACCCTGAACCCCGGCGACAAGGTGCTCTACCACGAGCCCTGCTATGTGAGCTATGCGCCGAGCGTCACGCTCTGCCACGCCGAAGCCATCCCGATTCGCACTGTGGCCGCCGACCAGTTTGCGCTTGATCCGGCCGCCCTCCGCGCCGCCTGGCAACCGGGTTGCAAGTTGCTCATTCTGAACTTCCCGACGAACCCGACCGGCGGTACCGCCGACCGCTCCAAGCTCGAGGCCATCGCCAAGTTCGCCATCGAGAAGGATCTCCTGGTCGCTTCCGACGAGATCTATTCCGAGCTGACGTTCGAAGGCGACCACGTCTCCATCGCTTCGCTGCCCGGCATGCGCGAACGCACGGTCTTCCTCCACGGTTTCTCTAAGGCTTTTGCGATGACCGGCTTCCGCATCGGCTACGCCTGCGGCCCCGCTGCCATCATCGACGGGATGCTCAAGGTGCACCAATACGCCATCATGTGCGCTCCCATCATGAGCCAGGAAGCCGCCGTCGAGGCGCTTCGTAATGGCCGCGATTCGATGCTCCACATGCGCGACAAGTATCGCGAACGCCGCGACTACATCGTCCGCCGTTTCAATGAGCTCGGCTTGCCTTGCCACCTCCCGCGCGGCGCTTTCTACGCCTTCCCGGACATCACCTCGACCGGCATGGACTCCATGACTTTCGCCCAGAAACTGCTTGAACAGCAGAAGGTGGCCATGGTCCCGGGTACGGCCTTCGGCGAAGCCGGCGCGGGTTTCTGCCGCGCGTCGTTCTCGACCAGCTACGAGAAAATCTATGAGGCTGGTGAGCGAATCGCCCGCTTCCTAGACACCATCCCGCGTCGCTGACGCATCCTTGCTTGCTAGGCGGGCAGGTAGCCCTGACTGTCGCCCCATGGAACGGAACACAGAAATTTCGCGCGCAGTAGCCATCGTGGGACGGCCCAACGTTGGTAAGAGCCGTCTCTTCAACCGTCTGGTAGGCCGCCGTATCTCGATCGTGCATGATCAGCCGGGGGTCACCCGCGACCTCATCACTTCCGATATCTTCGAAGGTCGCTACACCCTGATGGATACCGGTGGTATCGGCCTGTATCGTGCCGAGCTGACGCCGAAGCTCATCGCGGACGCCGTGGAAGAGCAGGTCGACTTCGCCCTCGCCGCCGCCGCGCTCGTGCTCCTCGTGGTCGACGCTTTCGAAGGCTGCACCGCCCTCGACCTCGAAGTCGCCACCATGCTTCGCCAAGCCGGTAAGAAAGTCATCGTCGTCGCCAACAAGGCCGACACTGAGGAGCGCGACGGCCTGATGTCCGAATTCTTCGCCCTCGGTTTCGGTGAGCCGCTCCTCATTTCCGCCGAACATGGCCGCGGCATCCCGCAGCTGCAGGCGCTGATCATTAAGTTACTCGGCCCCGAGCCGACGACCCCGCGCGAAGAAGGACCCCGTCCGATCCGCCTCGCCCTAGCCGGACGCCCGAACGTCGGTAAGAGCTCGCTCGGTAATCGCCTCCTTGGCGCCTCCCGCCTGATCGTAAGCGAAGTCGCCGGCACGACGCGCGATCCTGTCCGCGCCGGGCTTTCGCGCACCAAAGCCGATGGCTCGCAGGCGAAATTCTCGCTCGTCGACACTGCCGGTCGTCGCACCGCCAACAAACGCGACACCCTCGATTTCTACTCGCAGGTCCGTTCCGACGAGATTCTCGCCGAGACCGATGTGGTCTTCCTCGTGCTCGACGCCGGCCAAGGCGTGACCCGTATCGACAAGCAGCTCGCCGGTGAGCTGGCCCTCCTCGGTTGCGGCCTCGTTCTCGTGGTCAATAAGTGGGACCTCGCGAAGAAGGCCTTCCGGGACAAGAACATCGACGGCTTCGAGGACGAAGAAGAGTTTCGCGCGAAATTCCGCTCCGCCATCCGCCGCGAGCTTTTCTTCCTGCCCGAGCCACCGATTCTGTTCGTCTCCGCCCAGACCGGCCTCCGGGCCGAAGACATGCTGGACGCCGCCGAAGGCGTCTTCGTCCGCGCCGGCACCGCAATCTCGACCGGCCGCCTCAATCGCGTCGTCCAGGACCTGATGATCAAGCGCCCTCCGCGCATGGTCTCCGGCAAGCGCTTCAAGTGCTACTACGTAACGCAGGTCTCCAAGCGTCCGATTCGTTTCCGCCTCTTCTGCAACTCCGAGGAGCGACTCGAGGACGCTTACCAGCGCTTCCTCGTCAAGGGCGTGCACGAGAGCTTCGACCTCTCAGGGGTTCCGCTCTACCTAGATATCGTCGGCAAGCCCAAGCAGACTGGTCGTCGCGCGGGTGGTCCTGGTGCCGCCGGTAGTACCATGCCGATCGAAGCGGGCGAAATCCGCAAGCCGCTCGCCAAGGTGCCAGGTAAGGCCGTCCTTGATGCCGCGCCGAAGAAGGCCATCGGCCCATCCGGGCCGCGTCTGGGCAAGTCCAAGAATCCGCGTAGCAAGGTCGGACCTGTCCGTAAGAAATCCTTCACCCGCTGGGATAAGCCGCGTTCGCTGAAAGGTCGCGCCGCGCGTCAGGCCCGCAAGTAAAGCATGCCCCGGAGACTGGTCCTGCTCGGCTCGGATGAGATCGCGCTCTCGGCGTTCGCCGCGGCTCGCGCCTTACCCGACGTCGAGGTGGTGGCCGTGTATTCACAGCCGGATCGTCCTGCCGGACGTGGCCAGGAGGTTCGCCCAAACCCGGTCGCCGCGTGGGCGCGCTCCGAAGGACTGAATCTTCTGCAGCCGGAGAAACTCGAGGCCGCCGATGCGGCTCATCTCGTCTCGTTGCGCGCGGACCTCGGCGTGGTGATGGCATACGGTCAGTTGCTGAAGGAGGATTTCCTCGCCTCGCCTCGTCTGGGATTTGTTAATTTCCATGGTTCACTCTTGCCGGAGCTCCGCGGCGCCACGCCCGTCGAAGGTGCGTTGGCCCTCGGGCTGGTCGAGACGGGCATCTCGATGCAGCAGGTCGTGCGCAAGCTCGACGCCGGACCCATCCATGCCGCGGCACGGGTCAAGGTCTTGTCCGGCGAGGGTAGGGTGGCACTCCGCACCCGCCTCGGTGTGATCGCTGGTGAACTCGCCACTGCCGCATTGCCGGCCGTGCTCGCCGCGAATTCCGTCGCCGTCCCGCAGGATGAAAGCAAGGTTAGCTACGCGCGCCGACTTGCCCGTGCCGATGCTCCTTTGGATTTCCATCAGCCGGCAGTCGTCCTCAGCCGACGTATCCTAGCGGTTGAAGGCTGGCCAGGCTCCACCTTCGAGCATCGTTCGGCGCTCATCAAGGTCGGCTCAGCGTCGGTCGAGGTCGCTGATGTCTCCATGGCCCCTGGTACCATCGTCACGGCCGATCGCCTTGGTGTGCGGATTGCGTGTGGTCAGTGTGTCCTAGTCGTCACGCAGCTGCAACGTCCGGGCGGCAAGATGCTTCCGGCCGGCGAATTCCTGGCGGGATATCCGCTCGTAGTTGGCGAGGTCCTGGCTTCCGCCGAAATGCCCGACTTCGTGTCCGATCGACCGTTTCCGCGGGCACCCAAGGCATAATCGCTTGATTAGCCCTCGCCGCTGGATGTCATAAGGCCATGCGAGCCTTCCATCTCTGCCTCTTCCTGGCCGTGGGAGCCATGGCGCAGCAGAAGGACATCACCTTTCAGCAGGTCGCCGGCGGTTCCTTCTCCGGATTTTCCGATGACGAGAAGGCTGAGAAGATCTGGGAGGCCACGGCCAAATTCATGCGCCCGACCGCCGAGGCCGGGGTCTGGGACATGGAGGCGATTCAGGTACGTTCTTTCCGTGCCGGCAAACCGTGGGCGGTCTTCACGAGTCCCAACGGCACGATGGTACCCGAGCGCCGTGCCGCCCAAGGCCTCGGCTTGGTCCGGTCCTCCTCTCCCGCTTTCAATCTCACTGGTCGCGGCTGGAGCTGGCGGTCGACGCCGAAGGGCGATAGTTTCGCCATCATGGCCGAAGTCGTGGCGGAACTTGACCTTGCTAAGCCATTGTCGCGTCGCCTTCGCCTTCGTGCTCCCCGCATGGATGCTTCGCCCGTCGCCGGTGGTACCCTGATGGTCTTCCAAGGCGGAGTGGTCGCCGAGCGCTTCGGCGAGCGGACCACGTGCGAAAGGCTGGAGTGTCTGGTCAGCGACGGCCCAGACGGCGAGGCGGAGTGTCGTTCGGTCATCGCTTCCGGTCGTGTCGTCCGCGTCCTCGATAAGCAGACCTTGCGCGGCGACAGCGCGACCTTTGATCCGAAGGATGATTCCGCCGAACTCATCGGGCATGTCGAGCTCGAGGAGCCCGAGGCCATGGGCTCGGCCCAGCGGCTGCGCCATCAGCCAAAGCTTGGCCTGACCCAGCTCTTCGCCGGCGACGGCCAGCAGGTAAAATTGCAGCTGCGTCGGA
>CAXNEN010000035.1:0-10072 GCA_964201505.1 Opitutales bacterium | reverse complement strand
GGTGCTAATGTCGTCGAGCCTGGCCGCGATCGCCTCGTGATGTTCCAGCAGGATGCGCTCTTCCCGTGGCTTGATGCCTTGGAGAACGTGCTCTTCGGCCTGCGCCTCAAGCCGGGTCTCACCGACGCCGAGCGCACCGAAGCCGCCCGCTACTACCTCGATCTCGTCGGCCTAGCCGACAAGGAAAAAGCCCATCCGCACGAGCTTTCCGGCGGTATGCGCCAGCGCGTGGCCCTCGCCCGTTCGCTCGCCCCTAATCCGCGCGTGCTCCTGATGGACGAGCCGTTCTCCTCTCTCGACGCCCTCACGCGTGACCAGCTTTACGGCGACATCCAGAAGATCTTCAAGCAGCGCAAGAAGACGATTGTCCTCGTGACGCATAACATCCGTGAGGCGGTCTGCCTTGGCGACCGCGTCGTACTCCTTTCGCCCAATCCGGGCCGCATCCGTCAGGTTTTCAATATAGACCTGCCGCGTCCGCGCCGGATTAACGACCCCGCCCTGGCCACCTTGGCCGCCGACATCACCACCGCCCTTTCCGCCCACCTCGCCGAACCGAAGGAGGGCCTCGTATGAAATATCCCCGCGCCCTCGTCCCGATCGTCATCGGCCTGCTGCTTCTTGGCGGCTGGGAGTGGTTCGTCCGCTCTGGCCGAGTCGATGATGTTCTGGTCCCTGCGCCCACGCAGATTGGCGAGTGGTTCTGGTCCGCGCTTCTTGACGGCTCTCTGGCTTCGGCTACGTGGGTAACGATGCGGCGCCTGATGCTTGGCTTCATCATCGGTGCCGCGATTGGTATCCCGGTGGGTGCGCTCTGCGCCCGCTCGAGCCTCGCCCGCGATACCATCGGTATCCTGTCGCTCGGCCTTCAGACGCTTCCCTCGGTGTGCTGGGTCCCGGTCGCGATTATCGCTTTCGGCCAGAACGAAGCCGCCGTCCTGTTCGTTGTCGTGATGGGCACCGTGTGGGCCGTCGTCATCGCGGTGCAAGAATCCGTGCTCTCCGTCCAGCCGCTCTACCTCCGCGCGGCGATGACGATGGGCTCCCGCGGCTGGCACCTTTGGACGAAGGTGATCTTCCCTGCCGCCTTACCCGGCGTCATCAGTGGTCTCAAGCAGGGCTGGGCCTTCGCTTGGCGTTCGCTTATGGCCGCCGAAATCTTCGTGGTGATTCTCTCGGGCTTCGGCCTAGGGTCCCTTCTGCATGCCGGCCGCGAGCTGCTGCGCATGGATCAGGTCGTGGGCGTGATGCTTGTCGTCGTGGCTGTCGGCTTACTGGCTGACCTCCTCTTCTTCTCGCCGATCGAGCGCTGGTTGCGCCGATCCCGTGGGCTGGAGCGCTAAGCCGCCGCCTTTCCTCCTCGCCCTCGGGGCTGGGGAGGCCCTACCTTGGGGCAAATGTTTATCGACGAAGCCAAGGTTATTCTGAAGTCCGGTGACGGCGGCCACGGCTGCGTCAGCTTTCGTCGTGAGAAATTCATCCCGAAGGGCGGACCCGACGGCGGTAACGGCGGCAAGGGCGGCGACGTAGTCTTGGTCTGCGATCGTAACGAAGGCGACCTTCAGGCCTACCGCTGGCAGCCGCACCGTAACGCGCGCAATGGTGCTCCGGGCATGGGTCGACAGTGTGCTGGTCCCGATGGCGGCGACCTGATCCTGCCAGTGCCCCCGGGCACGCAGGTCCTCGAAGAGGGCTCTAATCGCCTCGTGGCCGAACTGACCGAGCACGGCGAACGTGTCGTCCTCCTCGCCGGCGGCAAGGGCGGCATGGGTAACATGAACTTTAAGAGCTCGGTCAACCAGGCTCCGCGTCGCACCACCCCCGGCTACCCCGGCGAAGAAGGCACCTTCCGTATTGTGCTTAAGACAATCGCCGACATCGGCCTCGTGGGCTACCCGAACGCCGGTAAGTCGACGCTGACCAATCTCCTCACCGCCGCCCGCCCAAAGATGGCGCCGTATCCGTTCACGACGCTCCACGTCAACGTGGGCGTGATCGATTACACCGACCGCTTCGACCGCATCGTGATGGCCGATATCCCTGGTCTCATCGAGGGTGCGCACGAGAACCGTGGCCTTGGGCACCAGTTCCTCCGCCACGTCGAGCGCTGCTCGCTCCTGATCTTCATTATCGATATGGCCGGCAGCGAGAACCGTGAGCCTTGGGATGACCATCGTATCCTCGAACGCGAACTCCGCCTCTATTCGCCAATCCTCGCCTCGAAGCCGCGCATCATCGTGGCCAACAAGATGGATCTCCCGGCCGCCGCGGCGAAGCTGATGAAGTTCCAGGAACGCGTGAAGGACATGGTGATCCCAATCTCCTGTTACTCGCAGGAAGGCATCCAGGAATTCCGCGATAAGCTCTGGGCCGCCGTGAAGGGTCCGGTCGACCAACGCCCGAAGGCGCCCGCTCCTTACGTCGAACCCGCCTTGGCCAAGCGCCTGGCGAAGGTCCACGCCGCCAAGATCGTCGCTCCTAAGGCGAAGGCCAAGCCCACGAAGGCTAAGCCTGCGAAGGCTAAGGCCGTGAAGAAGTCTGCGGCCAGGAAACCCGTCGCGAAGAAGGTCGTTGTTAAGGCTAAAGTTAAGCCCGCCCCGGCCAAGAAAAGCCCGGCCAAGAAAAAGCCCGCCCCGTTGAAGAAAAAGAAAGCGGCGGTCGTTAAGGCTAAAGCGTCAAAGCGGGCCCGGCGCTGACCTCGCGGGTAGGCTATTTTTGTATAGCAAACTTTGGGCTGGGGGGTAAATTTGCAAGGACTGCCCCACCGCGTTTCTGCATCAGTTGAGGATGCTGGCTATCGCCTTCTTTCATGTCCTTCTTCCGTCCCTTTTTATTCTGGACCGCCTATCTAGGATTGCTGATCTCCGTTGCGCCCGCGGCTGAGCCTATCAAGCCGGCTATCCAACCGTTTTTAGAGTCACACTGCACGGGGTGTCATGATGCGGAAACGAAGAAAGGGAATCTGGATCTCACGGCATTGCGCGACCAGTTTACGGACACCGAAAATTTTAGCCACTGGTTGAAGGTCCACGACCGGATCGAGTCCGGCGAGATGCCGCCCAAGAAAAAGGCCCGCCCGCCAGTGGCGGACGTCGTCGCGGTGAAGTCGGTTTTATCCCGGGCCCTTCTGCAAGCCGAGACGGCGAAGCAAGTCGGTGGTGGTCGGACGACGCTGCGCCGGATGACGCGCTCCGAGTACGAGAACACCGTCCGAGATCTTTTTGCTCTCCCGGGTATCGCGGTGCGGGCTACCCTGCCAGTAGATGGCTCCGCCCACGGTTTTGACAACAATAGCGACGCGCTGGATATCTCTCATGTTAATTTAGCCCGCTACATCGAGGCCGCCGATACCGTATTGAACATGGCCATCGCGACCCGCCCGGTCGCTCCCGCCACCTCGTTGGTGCGGCTCTCGTTAGCCCGTAATTACCAGCCAGATATTTTGCTGATGACCGGCGATGCGATGCTCTTCCGCGACAAGAAACCTGATCCGGTCTTCCCGCCGGCTGGCGCGTATGCCCACGTCGACCAAGGTGCCCACGAGCAAATCGGGATTTTTGATCGCATGAGCAGCGTGGGGGTCTTCCGCCATGAAGATGATGCATGGAACGCTTATTTCCAACATTTCGCCGCATTGTACCCGGGCCGTTATCGTATCCGGGCCTCCTTGTGGAGTCTCACCTGGGATAAGGGTGAAGTTCGCCCGGCTCGCGGCGTGGAGGCGGCCCGACTCTCGGTCGTCCAGTTCAATGAACGTGGCCTCGGTGGGCAGCACCCGAGCTATGTGCTCGGCTATTTCGCCGCCCCCTCGCTCGAATCAAAGGTCCACGAGATGAATGTTTGGTTTAACGAAAAGGAGACCATCGGCTTTAATGCCGCGTCCCTCGCTCCGATCAGGCTTTATCGCATTGGTAATTACGGCCCAGTGGGTCGCACCATGGGCTATACTGGGCCTTGCGTTGTCAGTGATTGGGTCGACATCGAGGGCCCGTTCAATGACGTGTGGCCTCCGCGGAGCCACCAGCTGCTTTTCGGTTCGCTGCCTATCTCGGAAATCAAGCCTGACCCCAAGTCCGCCCAGCGCCCCCCAGTACGCGTGTTGCGCCGGCAAGAGGTTATCGGCCCCCGTAATCGGCCGGAACCCGAGAAGGGCATCTGGTCGGTTGCCAGTACTTCTCCGATGGTTGATGCAGACAAACTTCTGGCCGATTTTCTGCCCAAGGCTTTTCGTCGTCCGGTGACGGCCGAAACGCGGGCCCAATACGTTGCTCAATTCGCCCTGCGGGTGAAGGTCGGCGACTGCTTCGAGACGGCGATGCGGTGGGTCTATCGCGCCGCGCTGTGCTCTCCCGACTTTCTTTACCACGTCGAAGCTCCCGGAAAGCTGGATGATTTTTCGCTCGCCTCACGGCTCTCCTACTTCCTCTGGAATTCGCAACCGGACGAGGTGCTGGCCGGCCTGATTACCTCTGGTCAGCTCCGCGACCCCAAGGTGCTCGACCAGCAGATTGAGCGGATGCTCAAGGATCCCAAGTCCGACCGGTTCGTAGAAGATTTTCTGGGGCAATGGCTGAAGCTACGCTCCATCGGAGTGAACGATCCCGACAAGAAACTCTACCCGGAATTCAATCCGTACCTCCAGGATTCGATGGTGTCAGAGACTCGCGCCTATTTCCGCGAATTGCTGGAACGTAATCTCGACGCAAGTTTCCTGGTGCGTTCGGATTTCGCGATGCTCAACGAAAGGCTCGCCGTGCATTATGGAATCACGGGCGTCAGCGGCCCGGAAATCCGCAAGGTCACGCTCCCGGCGGGTTGTGCTCGCGGGGGCTTCCTCACCCAAGCCGCCCTCTTGAAGGTCACCGCCAACGGGACGACCACCTCGCCTGTGGTGCGTGGCACGTTCGTGATGTCGCGGCTGCTGGGTCGCCCGCCGGAGCCACCGCCCGCCAATATCCCGGCCGTAGAGCCCGATATCCAAGGCACCACCACTATCCGGGAGCAGCTGGCGAAGCATCGCGCCGATCCAGCATGTGCCTCTTGCCATACGAGGATCGATCCGGCTGGCTTCGCCCTCGAATCCTTCGATGTCATCGGCGGCCAGCGCGGCCGCTATCGGAGCATTGGCGAAGGGGATGTGCCCGAGCGGGGAAGTATCGATCCGCGCATCAAAATCGACTTCAAGTTGGGCCCCAAGGTGGACGCCAGCGGCGAACTTCCTGACGGTCGTAAGTTTGCTGACATTCTGCAGCTTAAGGACCTCCTTGCCAATGATCGCCAACAGTTGCTACGTAATCTCGCCGAACAACTGACGGTTTACTCCACGGGTCGCGCATTATCCTTCGGCGACCGTATCGCCTTGGCCGAAATCGTGGTTCGCACCGAAGCCCAAGGCGGTGGCGTGCGGACCCTCATCCATGAACTGGTTCGCAGCCCCCTTTTCCAGACCCGCTGACCGATGCGTCCTTTGATTTCATCCCTCGTCTTCGCTTCGCTTTTCGTCGCCGGTCTGGCGGTCGATTTACACGCCGCTCCGTCGGTGGAGATTTCTCGCCGGATTTTCGGGCTTTTTGAACCATCCCGCGTGGACGATCTCAAGCAAGTCGTCCCGACCCTCCCTGGGGTCGAGTTGCTGCAGGTGGATTACGCTTCGACCGTCGCAGTCTGGCGGCTGGACCCCGCCTTGGTCATGACGAATTATAACGCTAAGAAACCGCCCACCGAAGAGCAACTCGCCCAGCGTTTGGACTCCCTGCTCGGCGCCGCCTCGACGCGCACCTTTGCGCTCAAGCCGCTGTCAGGCATCCCGGCTGAGCAGGTGACCTTGGTTCAGCTCCGCCCGCGTATCCTCGATTGTCGCGGATGTCGTTTTGCTGTTTATAATGGCATTGCCAAACTCGATGGGGTCGAGAGCGCCACGGTCGGGGACGACGGACTCATCAGCGCCCGGATTGATCCTACCAAGACCGACCAGAAAACTTTGCGTACGGCCCTCGGTAAGGTACGCGGGCTCGAACACCCTATAAAATAAAACCTCTTTATGAATAAAATCCAACTCGGCCTCCAACGGTCACTTTCCCGGCGCACTTTCCTCCGGGCCGCCGGTGCCGGCATCGCTTTGCCGTTGCTGGATGCCATGATGCCCGCCTTCGCGAAGGAGTCAGCCAAGGCTAAGATTCCGCGTCGCATGGTCTGTATTCAGACGAACATGGGCATCATGCCACAGTTCTTCTTTCCCGAGAAGGCTGGCCGTGATTTCGCCTTGCCAGCCTATCTCCAGAAACTGGC
Organism: Opitutales bacterium; assembly: GCA_964201505.1. Classification (GTDB taxonomy): domain Bacteria; phylum Verrucomicrobiota; class Verrucomicrobiia; order Opitutales; family UBA953; genus UBA953. The sequence goes on along the minus strand of CAXNEN010000035.1, from coordinate 3,784 downwards.
CACCCATCGTGAACGCATGACGGTGTTCTCCGGAGTGAGCCTGCCTGGAGTGACGGGTGGCCATGCCGCCGAGAAGTGTTTCCTCACGGGTACGCCGCACCCAGACCGGGGCGGCTTCCGTAACTGGGTCTCCTTGGATCAGCTGGCCGCCGAGCACATCGGTTCGGCCACGCGCTATCCTTCATTGCCGCTCGCGATGGTCAGCGATGGCTCGCCGACGCTGAGCTACACTCGCAGCGGCGCCCCGATTCCGGCGGAAAAGAGCCCCCGCCGGCTCTTCCAGAAACTCTTCATGCAGGGTAAGGCGAGCGAAGTTGCGGCCAACGTGGAAGCCCTGCGCCAAGGACGAAGCATGCTGGATTTCGTGGGTGATCAGTCCCGGCGCCTTAACCGGACTCTTTCTAAGAATGACCAGCAGCGGATGGATGAGTATTACACCACCGTGCGGGAACTTGAGAAGCGCCTCCACAGTTCCGAAGAATGGGAATATCGCCCCAAGCCGGTCGTGCGGGCCACCGCCCCGAATGACATCGACGACACGAAGGAGTTCGTGGCCAAAACCCGCCTGATGTTCGACGTGATGAAACTGGCAATCGAGACCGACTCCACCCGGATCCTCTCGCTCTTTATTGACACTGTGGTGATCCACAATCTCTCGCACCACGGCAACCGTCCTGAGGCCATCGCGGAGTTGCAGGCCAACGAAGCGGCGCAGTTCGGCGCCCTCAATGATTTCCTAACGGCCCTGGAAGGCACGAAGGAGGAAGGCCAGTCGCTGCTCGATCGTACCCAAGTCCTTTATGGTACGCCGATGGGTAGCGCGAACTCGCACTCGAATGTCAATCTACCCGTCATGCTTGCCGGCGGCGGCTACCGCCACGGCCAGCACCTCGCTTTCGATAAGCTCAATAACTACCCGCTGAGCAATCTCTACGTCACCATGCTGCAGCGCATGGGCATCGAAGTCGGCGAATTCGCCTTATCGAAGAGCACCCTGCGCGGCCTGGAGATGGCCTGAGTCGGATTACTTCTTCAGTTCCTTGAACTTAAGGGACTCGGAGTTGAGGCAGTAGCGCAGGCCGGTGGGTGCCGGACCGTCTTCGAACACGTGGCCGAGGTGGCAGTCGCAGCGCGCGCAGAGGATCTCTACGCGCGTCATGCCGTGGCTCTTGTCGGTGATGGTGGCGATGTTCTCCTTGGAGACTCCTCGGTAGAAGCTCGGCCAGCCCGTGCCGGAGTCGAACTTGGTGCCGGAAGAAAAGAGGGGGAGGTCGCAGCAGACACAGTGGTAGGTGCCGGTCTTCTTGTTATCGAGCAGGGTGCCGCAGAATGGACGCTCGGTGCCCTTGGCGCGCGTGACCTTGTACTGATCTGGCGTGAGCATCGCCGCCCACTCGGCGTCGGTCTTGATGACCTTGTCGACGAGCGTGGGCTTGCCGATACCGCCTTTGCCGTCGTCGAGCGTGACGAGCACCTGGGTTACTTTGGCTTTGGCGGAATCTTTCATGGGCTTAGTTTCGGGAGAGGGGGAGGGGGTGATCTTCTTGTCGGTGGCGGCGTATAAGGCTACCGCAATGCCGACGGCGATGGGGAGGAGGAGCCAGGTTTTCATGTTCGTGGTCTTAGCTGAAGGATTTACCGCAGCCGCAGGTGCTGGCGGCGTTCGGGTTGCGGACTTCGAAGCCCTTGCCGTGCAGGCCGTCGTCGAAATGGACGGTGGAGCCGTCGAGGTACGCGTGACTGGTCGGGTCGATGAGGATTTTCATGCCCTGGCTTTCGAACTCGAGGTCGTCGGCCTTGCGCACGTCGAAGGCCATGCCGTATTCGAAGCCGGAGCAACCGCCGGTCTCCACGAGGACGCGGAGGACGGACTCAGGGTTAGCCTGGGCTTTCTGCAACACAATGATTTGCTGGGCAGCGGCTTCGGTGAGGTTGATCATGCCTATAAGTTTAGGGGCATTCGGCGGGAGTCAAGGGGCGGCCGCCGTCCGGGGCTTTTCCTTGGCTTATCCGGCCGCTGGGATAGCCTTCGGGTACCCCACCATGCCCCGCGTCCTTTTCCGTATCCTGGCCCTCTCCGTGCTGCTGGCCTTCGCGTTTAATTTCGTGATGATGGTGGTCGTGGCCTTGGTGGGTTGGGATGCGGGCACGTTGAACCGCAAGGATCTATTCGGCGCCGGTGTCTTTGAGGCCAGGGATTGGCTCTGGATTCTACTGCTCTGGGGATTTGCCCTTCTGCAGTCCTGCCTATTGCTGCTGCCGTTGCCAGTCGCTCCGTCGACGGGCGGCAAAACTCCGCTCGGTCCACGCGTGCTTGCCGCCGCCTTCCTGGGCGGACTCTTCCTCGCGGTCCCGCTGCTCGCTTCGGTCGATCTCTACTATCTTTCCGGGGCGGCCGATCCGAAGGGTTTTGACTCTAGGCCTTACATTGTCGGAGCCCTTGCCGTCTGGGTGGTATCGTGGCTGATCTGGATTCCGATCCTGCTGCATCGCTCGCGCGGTCAGGCCGATGCGGTGGAACGCTTCGTGGGCAAGAACATCGCGGGCTCCGCGGTGGGAATGGCCCTCTGTCTCCCTTGGTATTTCGTGCTGCGCCGCAAGCAGTCCTGCTTCTGCGGGCTCGGTACTTTCTGGGCCCTGGTCCTCGGACTCTGGTCCCTGCTCGTGATCGGCGGCCCGCTGCTCTTCGTGCTCGCCAAGGACCGTCGCCTCCGCGCCGGTGTGCGCGAGGGTTGAGGCTCAGAGCGCGCAGCCCTGTTGCGTCTCTCGCGTGGGCCGGGCGATGAGGCCGCGGTGCGGTTCGTCGGGATAGGCCTCGCTGGCACGTGCTCCCAGCAGGTGGGCGTCGCAGCACTTCAGAAGGTCCGGCAGGTTTTCGGTCCGGCGCATGTCGTGGAGGAATTTGCCTTCAGTATCCACGGCAACTCCGACGAAGTTGAGGAATTTCTTGAGGCGGCCGGCCTGCTTGTCCGTGGCCTTGGCGGTATCGCAGCATTCGTCGGCGAGCTCCTGGATATAGGTCCGCACGTCGGTGAGCGTGGGTACGAAAGGCGTCTGGCCCTGCTGGACTTCGCGCCACTGGCGAAAAATCCACGGATTCCGGATGGCGTGGCGGCCCATCATCATACCGTAAGCCTTCGTCTCGGAGGCGAGACGCTGAGCCTTGGCGGCAGAGGTGACGTCGCCGTTGGCGATGACAGGGCAGGGGACGGCCGCCACGGCCTTGGCGATGGCGACGTAATCGACTTCGGACCAATAGAGGCCTTTGACGGTGCGCCCGTGCACGGTGAGGAGGTCCACCTGATGCTTGGCGACGATCGCGAGGATCTCATCGAAGCGTTCCTGGCCATCGAAGCCGATGCGCATCTTGACGGTGAAGAGGCCGGTGATCTCTTGGCGCATGGCGCCGATGAGTTCGTCGATCTTGGCGGGGTCGCGCAGGAGGCCGCCGCCGACGTTCTTGCGATATACCTTGGGCGCAGGGCAGCCCATATTGAGATCGATGCCGGCGATGGGTAGTTTACCCAGTTCGCGGATGGTGCGGAGCATGTGCGGGGTGTCCTCGCCGATAAGCTGCGCAAAGACCGGCCGGCCGGTGCCGTGGTTTACGACCGAGTCGACGATGTGCTTCTCGGGCGTGGAACTCTCGTGCACGCGGAAATATTCGGTCACGAACCAATCAGGCGCGCCGCGGCGACCGATGACGCGCATGAAGCCGGTGGTGGTGACATCTTGCATCGGCGCGAGCACCGAAGGGCGCGTGCCGGCGACGACGGGGACTGGC
>CAXNEN010000034.1:0-10145 GCA_964201505.1 Opitutales bacterium | reverse complement strand
CGCGTTCTGGGCGGGGCTCCCGGGCTTCGCGTCGGGGGCCGGGCTCGCGTTGCGGGCGAGGGGCATCGGCGAAGCGGAGTTCGGGCAGCATCTTCTCGAACTGGTCGAGTAGGGCGCCGATTTCCTTGTTCGTCTTTGGCGCGAGCGCGCGGATTGCCTGAGCGAGGAGGCTAAGGGCGCGGCGCGGGTCGGATTTGGCTGACTGCTCGTCATAGAGGCGCGCGCGCAGTTCGGAAAGATTCAGGTAGTGGTGGGCCGTGGAGCGGAGGGCCTTGTGCGTGCGTTCGCCCATCACGATGATGCGGACGCCGAGGCGCTTGGCGTCTTCGACGACCGGCGTGAAGTCGCTGTCGTTCGTGACGAAGATGAGCGTCGTGGGCGGATTGGCGCCGGCCATCAGCTTCACGGCGTCAATCGTCAGACGCATGTCAGCGGCGTTCTTTCCCGGCGTATAGCTCCGCTGGTCGACGAGGTCGAGTTCGGGCCAGTCCTGGGCGGCGGCGCGCCAGCCACTGAGGCGGCCGTTGAAGTCGCCGTAGGCGCGGGCGGCGGAGATCTCCGTCTCGCCAATGAAGCGGCGGAGGGTGGGGAGGTGCTGATGTGAGACGTTATCGGCGTCGATCAGGACGCCGATACGCTGGTTGGGCTGGGCCTTGGCGGCTTCGGGCGTGGAGGTGGAGGCGGCGTCTGCCTGGCGTCGGGTCGGCTTGGCGGAGCGACGGGCGGAAGGTTTGGCGGCTCGGCCGCGCGCGGGAGCGGCGGCTTTCTTGGGCTTGGGTCTGGGCACGGCGGAAAAGGTCCCTATCCGTGCGGCGAAAGCCTCGCCGCTACAATGCGAAACGCCGCCGGTTCGCCGGAGCGTCATCGGACTTTTCCCGAACCGTCATCATATTTAATTTGGAACTTTGCGACTCCCCTGTTGTTTTAAGGGCGTGAACGTCCGTTTCCTTCGCTCCCTCGGCCTCTTGGCCGTCGTCTGCTGGGGGGCCGTCGCTGATGCCCTCACGGAGCCCATGTGGCTCACGAAATCAGGCCCTTGGGGGCAGTTGGAGGTGCGTAGCGTCTACCTTGAGCCGCCGGAAGCCTTGCTCGCAGTGGTCGCCAAGCCATCTACCGTGACCCGCTGGACTTTCGAGCAGACCACCATTGGCGGGGTGCGCACGATCCTGGTTAAGTCCGGAGTATCTGATCCGGTTATCGCAAGGCTGATGAATCCGGTCCGGCTCGTCGAGAGCGGTAACAGCATCATCCTGCTGCCCGCTCGCGAGGATCTCGTCGCCCTCACTCAGGAGGTGCGCAGCGCCCTTTATCTGGAGCTAGCCAAGTCGCCGGCCAATGAGTACCAGTGCGACCCGGTCTTTGTGCTCGGTGGGGACGTCGATGATTGGTTGGAAGGGGTACCTCTTACTTCAGAGCAGCGCGCCTTGTTCCGTCAGTTACTATGGCGCCGCGGGAGCGCCGTGGTCTTCAGCGACTTACAGGCCTTGCTCGCCTTGGCCAAGAACCCGGAGGAAGTTAACGCCGTCTTCCGGACGCTCACTCGTGTGCGCAGCCTGGTCATCGGGCTCCGTCTGCCGCTGACCGTGAATCGGGCCAGCTTCGTCGAGTACTGGACCGCCGAACAGGTTGGCACACCGCGATTGGCGTTCATCCGCGCGGTGACCCAGCGACGAGCCCAGCAGGTCATCGATATCACGCATTTCCTGCCTTCCGCATTTCGGCTCCGGGTCTACAGTTTTCCTGAACTGGAGTTGGGGCTCAAGGGCCGCCTGCCCGACTGCCATTGGACCTCCCTAAATTTCTTCAACGCTGAGCCTAAGGACATGTACCTTGATACTCGCCAGGCGGCCGAGCATCTCCTTAAGGACTATATCGCAGTCGACGCCCCGTATCGTTATGGCGATGTGCTCTGCTTTCTTGACGGTGGAGAGGGGCTCCATACCTGCGTGCATGTAGTGGATGACATCGTGCTGACCAAGAACGGCGACAGCATCCTCGCACCATGGACCCTGATGCAGCTCAAGGATGTGGATGAGGTCTACCGCCGGTCGCCTAGCACGCGGATCCAGGCCTACCGACTCAAGAAGTAGGCCACTGGTCCGCATCGCTGTCCCCGGCGGGAATCGAACCCACATCCTCGGTTTAGGAAACCAATGTTCTATCCGTTGAACTACGGGAACGCGAAGGGTAGTAAGCCGGGGGAGGGTAGGGCGGGCAAGCCCGCATCAGCGGGGAGGGCTTGACTCCCCGGCGGTTAGGCTAACTTCAAGGGGATGTCCGTTTTTCTGCCTGTCCTCGCTGAAGCCGCCTTGGTGATCCCCGGCTGGGCCTGGGTCGCCTTTCTGGGCTTCGTCGTCTTTATGTTGGCCCTTGATCTGGGCGTGTTCAACAAGACGGACCACATGCCCTCCTTCAAGGAAGCGGTGGCCTGGTGCGTCGTCTGGGTCTCGCTGGCGGTTGGCTTCGGTTTCCTGCTGTCTGCTTGGCGGGGACCGGAGGACGCCCAGTTGTTCGCCGCCGGCTATGTCCTCGAACTCGCCCTCTCGGTCGACAACCTCTTCATCTTCATCCTAGTCTTCGCCCACTTCAAGATCCCGGACCACCTGCAGCACCGCGTCCTCTTCTGGGGCATCATCGGGGCGGTCGTCATGCGGGCGGCCTTCATCATCGTCGGCGTCGCGGCCGTCGAACGGTTCGCCCTGCTGCTCCCGGTCTTCGGGGCTTTCCTCGTCTTCACCGGGGTCAAGCTGGCCCTGTCGCGGGACGAGCATGAAGGCAAGGGCATGGACGAGAACCTGTTCGTGCGGCTGGCCCGGAAGTTCTTCCCGCTCACGCCCCGTTTGCATGGCAATAAGTTCTGGGTCACGGAAGAGGGCGTCCGCCGGTTCACCCCGCTCTTCCTCGTGCTGCTCGTCGTCGAGGGCACCGATCTAATCTTCGCGATTGATTCCATCCCCGCCGTGCTGGGCATCCTGCCTGCCGAGATGTCCATCGAGGATAAGCGCTTCATCGCTTTCACCTCCAATATCTTCGCCATCATGGGGCTGCGCTCGATGTATTTCGCCTTGGCGGGCTTCATGCACTTATTCCGGTTCCTCAAGCCCGCGCTGTCCTTCATCCTGGTCTTCATCGGCCTGAAGATGATCCTGCCGTGGGCCGCCGGTCTGGGTCAGCCCGAGGGACAGTTCGCTGGCTGGGCACAGGCCCTCGTCCACGAAGGCCGGTTGCATATCCCGACTTCGGTCTCCCTCTCGATCATCGGCTTCGTCCTGGCCATCGCCATCGCCCTGTCGGTCGCGTTCCCGAAGAAGAAATAGGAACGATTTGGTGTTTCCACCCGCGGGGCTCGCAGCCACGCTGTGGGCGTGTTCCGAGGTCGCTACAAGCTCTACCTACCTTACCTGAAGGGGAGCCGCACGCTACTCTTCCTGTCCTTACTCGCGGCCATCGTCTTCGCGGCCGCCAATGCCTTCGGGCTGCCGTTTCTCGTGGGCAAGGTGCTACCGGCTGTCTTCGGTGATGCCGCGACACGAGCCGCCCCTCTCCTGACCTGGCCCAAGTGGCTCGGTGGCCAGCCGGCGTTCTCTCTGCCGGAGGGCTATGAGATGGCCTTCGCCGTCGCGTTCCTTCCCGCAGTCATGCTGATCCGCGGGCTGGGGGAGTTCTTCTCGACCTACCTGCTCAATCTCGCTGGCCTGCGCGTCATCGAGGCCGTCCGGCGCGACGTGTTCGCGAAGCTGCAGCAACTTCACCTCGGCTTCTTTGGAAAGCTATCAATCGGCGATTTACTTTCTCGCCTGATTGCCGACGCCAATTCAGTCCGGCTGGTGTTGGTCGACGTGTCGAACGACCTCATCGTCCAGCCGCTGTCGATGCTCTTCGCGCTGGCTTACGTGGTGTTCATCTGTTTTTCCCACGAGAGCGGCTATTGGTTCCTGACTTGCCTCTTGGTCGTCCCCGTCGCGGTCTTGTTCGTGCGCGGCGTCGCCGTGCGTATCCAGACTCGGATGCGTCAGGGCATGGAGTCCGCCTCCGACCTAAACAGTATTGCGGTCGAGAACCTCCAGTCGGCCCGCGAGGTTCGTGCTTACGGTCTGCAGGAACGCGAAGCCAAGCGCTTCAACCAGGCCAGTCAGGAGGGTCTACGCATCCAGGGTAAGCTGGTGCGCTACGAGAAAGCCCTTTCGCCTTTGGTCGAGATCACCGCCGCCGTGGGTATCTCCGCGGCTATCGTCGTGGGTGCGATGAACGGTTTTTCGATGAGCGAACTGATCTCGCTCATCGTCGCCTTCTATTTCGCCTACGGTCCGATTAAGCGTTTGGGGAACGTGAGCAGCCGGCTGAGCATGGCCGCTCCCGGGCTTGTCCGCCTGGAGGAGATCATCCTTGCCAAGGTCGAAGTGGATGACGCGTCCGACGCCCGTCCGCTCGGTCGTGTCCACGGCGATCTCGAGATGCGCGGCGTCTCCTTCAGCTACGGCGCCGACCCGGTGTTGGCGGACGTCACGTTGAAGATACCCGCTGGCCAGTCCGTCGCTCTTGTCGGCCCGAGCGGCGCCGGGAAGAGCACCTTCGTCAATCTAGTACCGCGATTCTTCGATCCGCAACAGGGCGCGATTCTCATCGATGGGTACGACCTCCGCCAGGTGCGTCAGGCCGACCTGCGCGCCAACATCGCGTTAGTCTCGCAGGAGCCTGTCCTCTTCAACGAATCGATCCTCGAGAATATCCGTCTCGGCCGGCCCGCCGCCACCGATGCGGAGGTCCGCCAGGCCGCCCGTCTGGCGGGTGCATTCGAGTTCATCGAGGCCCAGCCTGAAGGCTTCCTGACCAAGGTCGGCGAGCGCGGTGGACGTCTTTCCGGCGGCCAGCGTCAGCGCGTGTCCATCGCCCGCGCCTTCCTTAAGGACGCGCCCATCCTCATTCTCGATGAAGCCACTTCCGCGCTCGATACCGATACTGAGCGGAGCATCCAGCAGTCGCTGGCGCTCCTGATGAAGGGCCGGACGACACTCATTGTCGCGCATCGTTTCAGTACGATTCGGGACGTGAATCGCGTTCTCGTCTTCGACGATGGGAGGATCGTCGCCGACGGCACGCGCGAGGCGGTCTACGCCTCCTCCGAGCTATTCCGTCGCCTGTGGGATAACCAGGCTAAGAATCTCGTCTGAGATGCGCCTGCTGGTCGTCAAATTCGCCGGCCTGCGCGGCGCGTTGGCCGCGACGGCGGGTTTGCGTACAATCCGTGAGCGCCACCCGGGAGCACAGGTCACCTTCGTCACTTCGCTCGGCTCCGAGGTCGCTCTTGAGGGGTGCCCGGCGGTCGTCGAGACGATCGGCTTCGGCGAAGAGGGTTCGGTCTTGGCGCTGATTTCTCGACTTCGCCGCCAGCGCTTTGACGTCGCTATTGCGCTGGGCGGCCACTCCTTGGCCAATCGCCTCGTGGCCTTGAGCGGCGCTGCCATGCGCGCCTGCGGCGGTCACGCCCCCTTTTACCTTCGACCATTGATTCACCAGCAGGTCTTCGGCGCCGCCGTGGATCCACATGAGGCGGCCCGCGACCACGAGGTGATGTCGCGTGTCCTGGGCTTCCATGCCGAGACCCCGGCGATGTGGTTCGCCCCGTCGCGCATGCAGGAGCATGGCATGATGCTTGAGGAAGGACGTTTCGCGGTCATTCACCCTGGCGCCACACGCCCCGAGCGTATCCTCGAGATCGACAAGTGGGCCGTGGTCGCCCGCGAGCTCATCGCTTCCCGGGCGGTCGAACGTATCGTTATTTCGGCCGGCCCCGGCGGCGCGGAGCGTATCATGGCGGAGGCGCTATGCGGGCTCATCGGTCCGGTAGCCATGTCGACTGGCGGGCGGCTCCGCTTCTCCCAGCTCGCCCGACTCATCAAGGAGTCACGCCTCTTCCTTGGGGCGGATTCGTCCGTCCTGCAGCTCGCTGCGGCGGTCGGTACGCCCGTGGTCGGCGTTTTCGGGCCTTCCGATTACGCGCGCGCCCGTCCGTGGGGTACGGTCAATCGCGTGGTTCGCGTCGACACCACGATGTTCACGGGCGAACTCCGGGCCGACTATGTGGCGCGCATGGATCGGGCGCTCGCCCGCATCACGGCCCAGCAGGTCACGCACGCGGCGGCGGAGGTCATTCGCATCACGACGCCTTGAGGGCGTCGCTTGACCTGTCGGCGACTTCTGCGACTTTAGTCCCGTGTCCAGCCCCCCCGCCCATTACGACGCCGTCATCATCGGTGCCGGTATGTCTGGCCTCGCCGCCGCGGTGCGGCTGGGGATGTTCGGCCGCAAGGTCCTAGTGCTCGAGCGGCACAACGCCGCCGGGGGGCTCAATTCCTTCTACGCCCGCGGTAAGCGCAAGTACGACGTCGGCCTGCACGCCCTGACGAACTGGGTGCCTGAAGGCGTCAAAGGGGCGCCCTTGGTCAAGTTGATGCGCCAGCTCCGTATCCGCCGGGAGGAACTTGACCTTTGCCCGCAGCTCGGCTCCCGCGTCACGATGGCCGGGAAGAATCTGCGGTTGAACAACGACTACGAATCCCTGCTGGCCGACGTGGCCCGCGAATTCCCGAAGTCCGTCGATCGCTTCCGTGCGCTCGACGCCTGGATTGCCGGGTTGGATGAAGCCGCGCTTGAGGCTCATGGCGGATCGGCACGCGCCCTCCTCGACGAGCGGCTCGGCGACCCTTTACTGCGGGATATGCTTCTCCTGCCGACCTGCTTCTACGGCAGTGCGCTGGAGGATGATATCGAGGTCTCGCAGTTTGCCGTGATGTGGCGCTCGCTTTTTCGCGAAGGGTTCGCGCGGCCTTTCATCGGCGTACGACAGGTCATCCGTCTGCTCACCGACCGTTGCCGCGAGCACGGCGTGGAGCGGCGCATGAAGTGCGGCGTCCAGAAAATCGAAGTGCGCGCCGGTCGCGCCGCGGCGCTCGTTTTGGACGACGGGACCGAAGTTACTGCCGACGCGGTTTATTCTTCGGCGGGAGCGGTCGAGACGATGCGTTTGCGTTCTGATGCGGCGCCAGCCGCCGGTGCCGAAGCCATCGGCCGCCTCGGCTACGCCGAGACCATTGCGACCTATGACCCGGCGGCTTTTGCCGGCTTCGGCTGGAAGGACACCATCGTCTTCTTCTGTGACGCGGAGCGTTTCAGTTATCGAGCACCCAAAGAATTAGTGGACCCGCGTTCGGGCGTAATCTGCATCCCGAACAACTATGAGTACGGCGAGGGCAGGGCGTTGGACGAAGGTTGGCTGCGTGTCACCTCCCTTGCTAACCATGATGCTTGGTGCGCGCTACCCGAGGCTGATTACCAGGCTCGCAAACAGGAATGGTGCGGTCGCCTTAATCGCGTCGCCCGGGCGCATCTGCCCGTCGTTACCGATGTGGCCCATGATGCCGCGCAGACCTCGACCGATGTCTTTACGCCGCGGACCGTCCGTAAGTTTACCGGGCATCTCAATGGCGCCATCTACGGCTCAACCATCAAGCGGCGCGACGGCCGGACCGACCTCGAGAACCTCTTTTTGATCGGCACGGACCAAGGTTTCCTGGGTGTTACGGGGGCAATGTTGTCTGGCATTTCCATGGCCAATCTGCACGGTCTGAAGGCGTAACCCCGCCTTCATGAGCACCTCTGTTTCTTTGGACCAGTCGCGTCCCCTCTGGAAGGACCTCCTCCATCCTGCCGTCATTGTCGGGGCGCTCGGCTACTTCGTCGATATCTACGACCTCACGCTGTTCATGACTGTGCGCGAGCAGAGTCTGAAGGATCTCGGTTTGGGGCACCTGATCACGGGCGGCCAGTGGTATCACGACCTGATGTCCTGGCAGATGGCCGGCATGCTCCTTGGGGGTATTTTCTTTGGGATTCTCGGGGACCGCATGGGTCGACTCACCACGCTCTTCGGGTCCATCTTACTTTATTCGCTAGCCAACATCGCTAACGGCTTCGTTAACAGCTTCGAGGCCTATGCGACCTGGCGCTTCATCGCCGGCATTGGTCTTGCGGGCGAGCTCGGCGGCTGCATCGCGCTTGTCTCCGAATCCCTTTCTAAGGAACGGCGTGGCTACGGCACGGCGCTCGTCGCCACCGTCGGCGTCTTCGGCGCCGTCGTGGCCGGCCTGATGGCCGAGGTCGTGACCTGGCGAACCAACTTCTTCATCGGTGGCGGTCTGGGCTTGGCTCTGCTAGCCATGCGGGTCGGTGTGCGTGAGTCCGGCATGTTTCATCAAGCCAAGGAGTCGGAATCCCCCGGCTCGATTTCCCGCGGAAATTTCTTTGCTCTGTTCACTAGTCGTGACCGTTTCGCCCGGTATGCCCGTTGCATCCTCATCGGCCTGCCCACCTGGTTCATGATTGGCATCCTCGTCCAGCGCGCTGGCTCGCACTTCGCCCCCGCGATGGGCGTCGAAGGCGCGATTCTATCCAGCCGCGCGGTGGCGCTCTTTTATCTCGGCCTCACCTTCGGCGACTTCGGCAGCGGCTTCGGTAGCCAGCTAATCAAGTCCCGCCGCAAGACGGTCTTCGCTTTCCTGGTCTTCAGCGCCGTCTGCGTCGGCGTCTACCTGCTCGGCACGAAGGGTTGGACGGCGACCAGTTTCTACGGGCTCATCTTCCTGCTTGGCCTCGGCATGGGCTACTGGGCGATCTTCGTCACGATTGCCGCCGAGCAGTTCGGCACGAACCTGCGCGCCACCGTGGCGACCACCGTACCCAACTTCGCTCGTGGTTCTCTGGTCTTGCTGACCTTGGGCTTCACGTGGCTGACCGGGAGCAAGGACCAGCCCTGGCTCAGCGCCCCGCAGGCCGCGGGCATCCTCGCGCTTATCTGCTTCAGTGCCGCCTTCCTCGCCTTGTGGAAGATGGAAGAGACCTACGGCAAGGACCTGGACTACCAGGAGAAGAAGTAAGCCTTACTTCGCCGACGGCGCTGGCAGGTCGGAGACGCAGCGGAAGCCGACGTGGTTGGTCGACGTGAGCGTGTCGAGGCCTTGGCGTGACGTGGCCCGGTAGCGAAGGCAGTAGCCTTCGTCGCAGAGCCAGGAGCCCCCGCGAATCACGTGCTGACCGTAGCCGGTCTTCTCGGGGTCATAGCCGATGGCTGGCCCGATGGGGCCGTCTTTCGGTGAGACCTTGTAGTACTCGAGGCCATACCAGTCCTCGCACATCTCCCAGACATTCCCGGCCATGTCATAGAGGCCGAAGGCGTTCGCCGGAAATGATTTCACCGGGGCGACGTAAGTGAAGCCGTCGACGCCGTTATCACGCTCGGGGAATTTACCCTGCCAGTGATTGCACATGATCTTACCGTTCGGGCGTTCCTCGTCGCCCCAGGTATAGGGTTTGTCCTTGAGGCCGCCGCGTGCCGCGAATTCCCATTCGGCTTCGGTCGGTAGGCGCTTGCCGGACCACTTGGCGTAGGCCTGAACGTCCTTGTAGGTCAGGCAGATTACGGGGTGGTTCATGCGCTCCTTGATGGAGGACTTGGCCCCTTCGGGCTGACGCCAGTTGGCCCCGGCGGTGAAGTTCCACCAAGGCAGGTTGGCGCCGCCGCACTGGAAGGGGTTCACGCCGGAGACTTTCTTAAAAAGTAACGAGCCGCCTTTGAGCATTTCTGGCGGCGCCTGCGGAAACTGACGCGGGTCGAGGTCTTTCTCGGCGTCGGTGACATACTGAGTCGCGTCGACGAAGGCCTGGAACTGCGCGTTGGTGACCTCGGTAACGTCCATCCAGAAGCCTTTGATGAGGACGGCGTGGCCCGGCGCTTCTTCGGCGTGTTTTTCGTCGGCCTTGTCGCTACCCATCGTGAATTCTCCGCCCTTGATCCAGACCATGCCAGTGGTCGCCGGACTGGCGGGCGCGGCGGGCGAGTTGCGCAGGACCAGGATTCCAAAAGGCGTTACCATTAGGACGACGGCGATGATGATGATCCAGACCTTGGCGTTGCTGGCGGGTTTCGGGCTGACGGCGGAGTCCATGGGGAGGTCGGTCATGTTGGTGGGCGGGTGGGGCAGGGCGAACCTTTTGCGGGGGCTGGTCGGATATCGCCTCGCCCAGTAGGCCTTTTTTGCCTTATCCAGAGGTAGCATGAGCTCGCCCCAAGAAGAAGTCCTCCAGATTTT
>CAXNEN010000033.1:0-10172 GCA_964201505.1 Opitutales bacterium | reverse complement strand
AGAGATTCACCGAAGTCGCCAGGGAAGCCGGGCTCGCTCAGATAGAGGCCGCCGGTGCCGGAACCACCGCCGTAATCGGCGAGGGGATGGGCGATTTCGTCGGCGAAGTTCTTATACAGGCGCGGGTAACCGGCGTCGGCCAGCGAAGTGAAGTGGTGGAAGCGGGTGTTCCAGCCCTTGCCATCGTTGGTGTTATCGCGGGAGAAGAGGTCGAGGGTCGGGGAGATGGCGACGTCGCAGATATTGCGGGTCATCACGGTGTAGTTCTCCAGCTCCTTGCCGTCCGGGCGGACACGCATGACGCCGCCGCCATAGAGCGTCACGCGCTTCTCGTCGCCGAGGCCGATGGCGCCATCATTATCGCGAATAAGACCCGCACCAAAGTCGCCGACAGCGATGTAGAGCCAGCCGTCGATGCCCATGCGGGTGCCGTTCGTGGTGTGGTCGGCACCGCGGGGGTGCTCGATGCCGCCGCCGAGGCCATCGACGAGTAGCGTGCGCTCGGTATCATAGTCGGCCTTACCGTCGCCGTTCTTATCCTGGAAGCGGGAGAGGAAGGGCGGGTGGACGAGATAGAAGACGCCGCCGACGTAGTGACCGCCGCGCGGGCTTTCGACCTTCGTGTATTCGATCACCTGGTCAGCAACGCCGGCACCCTTGGTGTCGCGGGCGATCAGGATGCGGCCCATGCCCGGGATGTGGCCGAGGGAGCCGTTCTTGTCCGAGGAGACGTAGACGTCGCCGTTGGCGGCGGCGGACACGGCGGTCGGATAGATTTCGGGTTCCTGGGCGTTGCCGAGGAACTCACGGATGACGAACCCTTCCGGAACGGCCTGGGCGGCCGCGGCGAAGAGGAAGAGTCCAAGGGAGGAGCGTACCATGGGTGTAGGGGTAAGGGGATAGATGTAGGCGACTCCCTCTTTGTTCCAAGCGGGAAGTCCATCTTAGCGTCTTGCCCGTCCGCCCCCGGGGGCTAACCCTCGTGCCATGGCCCTTCCGGTGCTCAAGTTCTTCCCCCGCCCGAGGGAACTGACCCTACGCGGGGGCTGGCTCAAGGTGCCCCCCCTGCCCCACCCGACCGCCCTCTTTATAGAGAGCCTACCGACGACCATCGCCGAAGCCCAGGCAGCCTTGGACGGAGCTACGGACGGCGCCTGCCGGGTCGTCCATCAGCCCGAACAAGTGGCCGAGGGCTATCATCTCGAAATCCTCACGAGCGGCATCCGCCTCAATGCCAGCGACGCGCATGGCGTCCTCTACGGCGCGCAGACCCTCCGGCAAATCGCTACACAGTATCCCGACGAGCTGCCGCATCTCGTCATCATTGATTCGCCCGACCTACCCGTCCGCGGCTTCATGCTCGACGTCTCGCGCACGCGCGTGCCCACGCAGGCCGAACTCCTCGCCCTCGTCCGCGCGCTCGGCCGCCTCCGCGTCAACCAACTCCAGCTCTACGTCGAGCACACCTTCGCGTTCCGCGGTCACGAGGATGCCTGGAAGGATGCCTCGCCACTGACCCCCGGCGAAATCCGCGAACTCGACGACGCCTGCACAGCGGTCGGCATCGAACTCGTGCCAAACCTCAACACCTTCGGTCATATGGAGCGCTGGCTCCGTCACCCTCGCTACCGCGCGATGGCCGAGTGCCCCGAAGGCTGGATCCACCCGCTCACCGGACAGTTCAAGGAATTCCCCGGCACGCTGCGTCCCGACCAAGCCTCGGTCGACTTCGCCGGAGCGCTGCTCGACGACCTTCTGCCAAACTTTCGTAGCCGCCAAGTGAACATCGGTGGCGACGAGCCCTGGGAGCTCGGCCAAGGCTTCAGCAAGCAGGCCGTAGCCGAACACGGTAAGCACCGCGTCTACCTCGACCATCTCAAGAAACTATGCGCGCTCGGACGCGACCGCGGCCGCACCGTGCAATTCTGGGGCGACATCCTGCTCGAAGACCTCGCGCTCGCGCAGGACGCGCCCGCCGACGCCGTGCCCGTCGTCTGGGGTTACGACGCCGGCCATCCCTTCAAGGAACAATGCGGCCGTCTCCGCGAACTCGGTCGCGCGTACTTCGTCGCGCCGGGCACGAGCGCCTGGCAGAGCTTCACCGGTCGCCTCGACAACGCCCTGACGAACCAAGCCGAAGCCGTCGGCGCCGCCGTGCGACATGAAGCGCGCGGCATCCTGCTCACCACGTGGGGCGATAACGGCCATCATCAGCCGTGGCCAACCGCTTGGCTGCCCATGGCCGCGGGACTCGCGCAAGCCTGGGGCTTCGCCGCCAACGCCAAGACCGACTTCGCCGCTGGCTGCGCGATAATCGGCGGACTCTCCGAGGTGGATGGCCAAGCCGTCGCCGCGGCGCTCACGCAACTCGGCACGCTCGACGGCCGAATCGCCAAGGCCAACCGCAACAAGAGCCTCACTTGGGATTTCCTGACCGCCAAGCCCGACGCGCTCGCGAAGTTCACCGACGGCGTCTCCTCAGCCGAAATCGCTGCCTCCCACGCACACCTCGCCGATGCCCAAGCGCTCATCGCAAAGATCGGCGATGCGACCATTCGCATGGAACTGATGCTCGGCGCCCATCTCGCCGGAGCGGGCCTGCGTCGCGCCGAAGGCAAGGCCATCTCCGTCGAAGCTCAGGTCCGTCTTAAGAAGGAATATGAATCCGTCTGGCTGCGTCGCTCCCGTCCCGGCGGGCTGGCGGAAAGCTCGGCGGGGTTGTTTGGGTAAGATCGGCTCGGTCAGCCGTGTCTTAAGGTAGGGACGTGATTGCCATCACGTCCGTTCGCGGACGGATACGGAGATTAATATGACTCGCTTAGACCCGCCAACTTCCCATCCGCGGCTTCGAACGGCGGCGATGGCAATCGCCGCCCTACCCGAGACCCTAGCCAATCCTCCGGTCTCTGGCTCCCATTTGAGTTTATGGTTCGCCGCAGGTAAATCCCCCACCCTCATCTTTATTGCCTCTCTCCTTCGGCACTCACATCTTTTCGCCACCCCACCGACCTTGGAAAGCCTCCGCCCATTCTTCCTTTATGCAGCGCTTCTCGTCGGCGGAGCGCTGTCCGTCGCGGCCCAGAACCTGCCGCCGCTCCTCGTACCGAAACCAACGGCCGCCAACGTCTCGCCCGACGCGCTCTTTGCCGGCACGGTCCCGAAACTGGAACTGACCATCACCAAGGAGAACCTCGACAAGCTCGCGAAGAATCCGCGCGAGTTTGTGCCCATGACGTTGAAAGAGGCCGGTGGCGTTAACCTGGAGAAATGTTCCATCAAGCTCAAGGGCTCCGCCGGTAGCTTCCGCCAGATTACGGATGATCGGCCTGGTTTCTCGGCCCGCACCGCCAAATCGAAGAAGGGTCAGGAATACCGAGGCCTCTCCAAGTTCCAGCTCAATAACTGCGCCCAGGACGGCTCCATGCTGCTCGAGATGGCCGCCGGCGAGATGGCCCGCCGCGCCGGCGTGCCAGCCTCGCGCTGCACCCACGCCTACGTCGTCCTCAACGACAAGCGGCTCGGGACGTATGTGCTCAAGGAGGGTTTCAACACCGAGTTCCTCTCGGTCTTTTTCAAGAATACCAGCGGCCATCTTTACGACGGCGCTTTCTGCAACGAAATAGACGGCCCCATCGAAGTCGACCAAGGTGACCCCGACGAAAAAGTCCGCCTCACGGAACTTATCGCTGCCACCCGGGAGCAGAACCCCAACCTGCGCCTCCAGCGGATGGACCGCATCCTGGACATCGACGCCTACCTCCGATACCTAGCGCTCGAGGAAATTCTCTGTCACTGGGATGGCTATTCCTTCAACCGGAACAACTACCGCTTCTACGAAGAGCCGACTGCGGGCAAGTTTCACTTCATGCTCCACGGTATGGACCAGGTCTTCGGCGACGAGCGTTGGTATATCTTCCGCCGGCCCGGTGCCGCGGTGCCCAACGCGCTGCTCGAGAGTCCCGCCATCCGCGAGCGCTTCCGCGCGCAGTTCTTCAATGTATACGAGAAGAATTTCCGGACCTACGACTGGCCGAAGCGCATCCTGGAGATGGCAGCCAACACCAAAGCGAAACTCACCCCTATCGACGCCGCGGAGGCCAAGCGTTTCGATGAACGCGGCAAGCAGGCAGCCGAGCAGGTGAAGCGCCGCATTGACGCAATCCGGATCCAGCTCGATGACGCCGCGCAGCTTCGGATCATGAGCGGCAAGGCCTCGCTCGCAAAATACGCCTGGGAAAGGCAGGCCGAAGAAAAGGAAGGCGAGGAACAGGCTTATGAAGGGCGCTCCTGCTTCCATCTGACCGCCGGCGCCAAGAAAGGCGGCGACTTCCGGCTCCAGCTCTCCACCGGCCCTGGCCGCTATCGACTCACGGGCATGGTCAAGACGGCGGGAGTCGTAGCCGGTAAAGATGAGCAGGAGAAAGGCGCACGTCTGCGCATCTCCGGCCTCTCCGGCGTTCCCGCTCTCACAGGCTCAAACAGCTGGCGCACCTTGTCGGTCGAGTTCTCGGTCGCCGAAGCCGAGCCGGTGCTCGTGCTCGAGCTGCGCGCCGCCGCTGGCCAGGCCTGGTTCGATCGCAACACCCTCGTGCTCACGCGCATTCCTTGATCATGGAAATCGCTGCGCGCTTCGAATTCAAATACGTCCTGACACTCGCCGACCGCGACGCGCTGCTCGCCCGCTTTGCCGACCGCTTCCAGCCCGACACCCTCGGTGGGCCGGCCGGGCGTTATCCAGTTGTAAGCCTTTATTGCGACTCCGCCGACCGGAAATGCTACTGGGATGCCTGGCGCGGCGTTCCCTCGCGGCGTAAGCTACGGCTCCGCCTTTACGGGACGCCGGACGGCTCGATTCCTTCGGTGACCTTCCTGGAGATCAAGCATCACGACGGCAGGGAGGGGGCTAAACGACGCGTCCAACTCACGCTGGAGCAAGCCCAAGCTTTCGTGAACGGCGGTGGCGCGCCGGAGACGGGGCCCGCCGACACGCGTATCTTCGCCGAAGCCGGCCGGCTCATCACCGCCGAAGGCTTCCGGCCCGCATGCGTCATCCGCTATGACCGGCAGGCCTACCGCTTTGTGGACGCAACTGGGCACGAGCAACTTCGCATCACCTTCGACCACGATGTGCGCGTACGCTTCGACCGGCTCACCACGAAGCCAGCGGACGACGGCAGTGCCCTACCAGTGCTCGCCCCCGATTGTTGCCTGATGGAGGTCAAAGGTGCCACCGCGGCACCGTATGACTTCGCCGCGCATCTCTCGGCGCACGGAATCTTTCCTCGCCCCTTCAGCAAATATGCCGAGAGTGTCCGCCAGTACGGCGCCACCCCCGCCCTTTCCCTCTAAATGAACCTGCTCCCCCGCCTTCTCCTTGCCGCCGAACCTTCTGCAGCCGCCGAACCACTGTCCCGTTGGCTTGGGCTCGCCGCGCTCGCCGACAAGCCCGCCGGCGTGAAGGAGATTCTCTTCGCGATCCTGTTCAGCTTCGTCCTTAACCTACTCGTCGCGTGGACCTATAGACGCACCTACCGCGGCACGCGCTACTCGCAGGACTACGTGCACACCCTGCTCATCCTGGGTACGGTCGTCACACTCGTGATCCTCGTCGTCGTGGGTAATCTGGCGGCCGCATTCGGCATGTTCGCTGCCTTCTCGATTATCCGCTTCCGCCGTAACGTCGGGCAGTCACGCGATATCGGCTTCATCTTTCTCGCCATGGGCACTGGTCTCGCCGTGGGCGCCCGCCAATACGAGCTTGCCGCGGTCACCGTACCGCTCGTGTGTGTCATCATCTTTGCCCTCTCGCGCGCGAACCTATTCTCCTCATTTAAGGGCTCTCACATCCTACGGATTCGCGTGGGGACCGATGTAGACTACGACCAGGCTTTCGCCGGACCTTTCGCCCAACACCTCTCACACCAGTCGCTCAAGTCCGTTGAAACCGTGCAGGCTGGCCTGATGACCGAGCTCCGCCTCGAAGTCACCCTCAAGGATTCAGCGTCCGTCGCCGAGTTCGTGCGCACCCTCCAGGCCGCCAACGGTAACAATCGGGTCCTCCTGACCTGTGTCGGCGACCAGATGGTCGTCGAAGCGGATTAAGCGACCTCGGGGGTCTGCTGGCATGGGGGAACTGCTGCGAAGCAGAAGGTAGGGACGTGATTACCATCACGTCCGTTCGCAGACGAACACAGGGATTACCCGCATCTGGCTAAGACCGGACGACTCCGCGTCTCCGGCTTCGAACGGCGGCGATGGCAATCGCCGCCCTACCCATGTCAGGTGGTGGCGGGTGGCGGTTAGCGATTGGAAATTGAAAACAAGAAGGGCTCCTGACGGCGCCCTGTCTTTTACCCGTGTCACCGTGTCACCTTGTCCGCGTGACCCTCGCGGCGCACGGCGTCGCGCTCAGTCTCCGCCCTTGGAAGGCTTGCCGGTGGAGGAGAAGAACTCCTTCACGCGGGCGCGGAGATAGTCGCGGTTGAGCTTGGCGATAACGTCGAGAGTAATGCTCTTGGGGCAGTGCGCCTGGCACTCGCCGTAGTTGGTGCAGTTCCCAAAACCGGCTTCGTCCATGGTCTTCACCATGGAGAGAGTGCGGCGGTCGCGTTCGGCCTGGCCCTGCGGCAGGATGTTGAGGTGGTTGATCTTGGCGCCGACGAAGAGCATTGCGGAACCGTTCTTGCAGGAAGCGACGCAGGCACCGCAGCCAATGCATTCCGCAGCGTCCATGGCCTCGTCGGCGACGGGCTTAGGCACCGGGATATTGTTGGCCTCGGGGGCGGAACCGGTGCGGACGGTGATGAAGCCGCCGGACTGGATCACCTTATCGAAACCAGAACGGTCGACGGCGAGGTCCTTGAGCACCGGGAAGGCGCGGGCGCGCCACGGCTCGACGGTGATCGTCTCGCCATCGCGGAAGTTGCGCATGTGCAGCTGACAGGTCGTCACGCCCGGAATGGGGCCGTGGGGCATGCCATTGATCGTCATCGAGCACATACCGCAGATGCCTTCGCGGCAGTCATGATCGAAGGCGAAGGTGTCCTTGCCCGCCTTGATGAGCTGCTCGTTGAGCATGTCCATCATCTCGAGGAAGGAGGCCGAGGTCGGCACCGCCGCGAGGGAGTGCTCCTCGAAGGCGCCGGGCTGGCCGCGGCGCTGACGCCAGACGCGCAGCTTAAGCGCGAGGGTTTGTTCTTTTCCGTTGTCCTGGACCATGGTGGTTACTTGTAAGAGCGGGTGGATAGTTGGGTCTCCTCGTAGACGAGGGGCTCGACGTGCCGGGCCGGTAGTTGGCCTTCGCCTTGCCACTGCCAGACGGCGGCGTGGGCGTACTGCGCGTCATCGCGCTTCGCTTCACCGGCGTCTTGGAATTCGGTGCGGAAGTGGCCGCCGCAGGACTCTTCGCGGGTGAGCGCGTCGAGGCACATCATAATACCGAAATCGAGGAAGTCCGCGACGCGGCCGGCGCGTTCGAGCTCGGGGGCGAGCGCGTCGCCAGAGCCGACGACCTTCACATTCTCCCAGAAATCCTTCTTAAGGGCTTGGAGGTCACGGATTGCACCTTCGAGGCCAGCCTTGTCGCGGGCCATGCCGCACTGCTCCCAGGTGATCTTGCCGAGGGCCTTGTGGTAATAGCGCGGAGACTTCGTGCCGTTGATCGAGAGGAGCTTCGCGACGCGGTCGTTGACGTCCTTGACGACGGACTGGAATTCCGGTGCATCCGTGGAAGGACGGCTGCCAGACTTCTCGCCTGCGAGGAAATCAGTGACCGTATAGGGCAGGACGAAATAGCCGTCAGCGAGACCCTGCATGAGCGCGGAGGCGCCGAGGCGGTTGGCGCCGTGGTCGGAGAAGTTGGCTTCACCGCCGACGAAGAGACCGGGGATGTTCGACTGCAGGTTATAATCCACCCAGAGGCCACCCATGGTGTAGTGCACGGCGGGGAAGATGCGCATCGGCTGCTTATACGCGTTCTCACCGGTGATATTCTGGTACATGTCGAACAGGTTACCGTAGCGGGCGCGGACCTCAGACTCGCCAAGACGGTTGATTGCGGCGGAGAAGTCGAGGTAGACGCCGAGGCGCTTGCCGTCGACCAGCTGGCCGACGCCGCGACCTTCGTCACAGACTTCCTTGGCGGCGCGGGAGGCGATATCGCGCGGGGCGAGGTTACCGTAGCTTGGGTACTTGCGTTCGAGGAAATAATCGCGCGCGTCCTCGGGGATTTCGGAAGCGGGCTTGGCGGTGTCGGCCTTGTTCTTCGGCACCCAGACGCGGCCGTCGTTGCGGAGCGACTCGGACATCAGAGTGAGTTTCGACTGGTCTTCGCCATGCACCGGAATGCAGGTCGGGTGGATCTGCGTGTAGCAGGGATTGGCGAAACCGGCGCCGCGGCGGTGGGCGCGGAACGTCGCGGTGACGTTGCAACCCTGCGCGTTGGTGGAGAGGTAGAACACGTTACCGTAGCCGCCAGTGCAGACCACGACGACATCGGAAGACCAGGATTCAACGGCCCCGGTGACGAGGTCGCGCGTGACGATGCCCTTGGCCTTACCGTCGACGAGGACGAGATCGAGCATCTCGTGGCGCGTGTACATCTTCACCGTGCCGAGGCCGATCTGACGGGAGAGCGCGGAATAAGCGCCGATGAGGAGCTGCTGACCAGTCTGGCCGCGGGCGTAGAAGGTGCGCGAGACCTGCGCGCCGCCGAAGGAACGATTGGCGAGCAGGCCTCCGTATTCACGGGCGAAAGGCACGCCCTGCGCGACGCACTGGTCGATGATGTTCGTCGAGACTTGGGCGAGGCGGTAGACGTTGGCTTCACGGGCGCGGTAGTCGCCGCCCTTGATGGTATCCTGGAAGAGGCGGCGGACACTATCGCCGTCGTTCTGGTAGTTCTTCGCAGCGTTGATGCCACCCTGCGCGGCGATCGAGTGGGCACGGCGCGGACTGTCCTGGTAGCAGAAGCACGAGACTTCGTAACCCATCTCGGCGAACGAGGCGGCGGCGGCGGAGCCAGCGAGGCCGGAGCCGACCACGATGACGTGGTATTTGCGGCGGTTGGCTGGGCTCACCAGGCGGAGCTTCGCCTTATGGTTATTCCACTTGTCGGCCAGCGGGCCGGCGGGAGTCTTCGGGTCGAGATTCATGGGTGGGGCGGGCGCTGGAATTACTTCAGGTAACCGGTGAGCACGGCGAGGGGGATGGAGATGAAGCCGAGCGCGATAATCCAACCATAGGCCAAGGCGAGACCGTCGAGACGGGAGCGCCAGCGCTCGTTACGCAGGCCGAGGGTTTGGAAGACGCTACTCACGCCGTGACTGAGGTGCAGGCAGAGCAGCAGTAGGCTGATGATGTAGAAATAGGCGACCGGCTTGCTGGAGAAGCCGGCGACCACCATCTTATAGACGTCGTCGCCGAAGGAGACATCGCCGAGGGCGACCGCCCGGAAGGTGAAGTGCAGGAGATGGAAAATGGCGAAACCCAGAATGATGATACCCGAGTAGGGCATTGAGCGGGAGGCGAAGGTCGCGCGGCGGGTGGCGGCGACGGCCGGGCCTCCGGCGCGGGCCGCGCGGTTTTCGAGCGAAAGCAGGACGCCGGCCCAAATATGGGCGACGGTGCTGATGATCATCACCACTCGAGCCCCCCAGAGGAGTCCGGGATTGGCGTGCAGCCAAGCGGCGTAGGCGTTGATGGCCTCCGGGCCCTTGAACATCAGCAGGTTGCCCGTCATGTGGCCGAGCACGAAGCCGGCGAGGACGAGGCCGGTGAGGGCCATCACGACCTTCTTCCCGATGGAAGAGGGACGGCAGGAGGAACAAGAGGAGCTTGCGGACATGGCGGAGCGGGGACGGGATGCAAAAACTATCAAATAGGGACTGGCCCCCCTTCCCACCACGGAGGAGGGCAAAGGGGGAGGTATTAGCGGTAAAGCCCCGGGGCGTGAAAAACCCTCATAGGCCCCGGGGCGCCCCCAGCCTGGCCGGACGGGGAAAGGCTCGGCCAGGACGGGTCTGGCCGGAAAAACCGCTTGCCACAGTTTTTTTCGGCCATGCAATTCGTAAGTCCAGACCGGCTCTCCGTCACAGGACCTGCCGGTCTTATCTTTTTTACCCGCCCGCCGCCCCTCCCGACCCTTTCCATGAAGTATATTTTTGTCACCGGCG
>CAXNEN010000032.1:0-10409 GCA_964201505.1 Opitutales bacterium | reverse complement strand
CTCGCCCGGGCAAGCCATCTACGAGGCCCTCTGTCTTAATTGCCACCAAGCCGCAGGTCAGGGGCTCACTGGCGTCTATCCACCGTTGGCCAAGAGCGACTGGGTCGCCGGCGACGTCCAGACCTTGATCAAGATCACCATGCATGGCTTAGCCGGCCCCACCAAGGTTCAGGGCAAGGACTACGGCCTCGTGCCGATGCCACCCATGGGCTTGGACGATCAGCAGCTCGCCGATGTCCTGACTTATGTCCGTTCGGCCTTTGGCAACAAGGCACCGGCCGTGGCGCCCTCGGAGGTCAAAGCCGTGCGCGATGAAACCAAGGGGCGAACCACTCCGTGGACAGCGGTGGAGTTGGGGAAGTAGAAAACTAGAGGCTCAGAGGCCCAGAGGGCACAAGGAAGATACCTCCTCAGGGCTTCTCCTTGCGTGTCAGGATTTGCACCCATGCTACGCCGACGATTGTCACGAAACCGCCGAGGAGCGTTAGGGCTGTCGGTTGTTCACCCAGCATCGACCAGCCAAAGAAAAGGGAGAACACCGGGATGGCGTAGACTGCGCTCATCGCCGTCGCAATGGGCACTCGAGTCAGCACCCAGGCGAAAAGGGTGTAGCAGAGTGCAGCGGGAACGACGCCGAGGAATACAAGGTGAAGCAGGCCGTTCGTCGAGAGCTGGCCCCACGCCCCGAGAAGGTCGTGAGAGAACGGCAGCAGGCCGAGTGTGCCGATCCAGATGGCCCAAGTCGTCACATCCAAGGCATGGTAGCGCCGGGTGAGCGCCTTGTTGATCAAGGTTTGGATCGCGGAGGACAGCGCTGCGCCGAGGATGAGGATCGTACCGAAATTGAGGGTAAATCCGGCGGAGCCACCGACGGCGGTCATAATCACGCCCAGCATCGAGATGAGGATGCCAATCCACGCAACTAGGCTGACGACTTCCCTCCGGAGGAGCACTCCAATCACGATTACCAGAATCGGCTGGAAAGAGATGAGCAGTGATCCCGTGCCGGCGTCGACGGTCTCTTCGCCGAAATTGATTCCTAGGTTGTAGAAACAGAAACCGAATAAG
The DNA here is from genome assembly GCA_964201505.1 of Opitutales bacterium. GTDB lineage: Bacteria > Verrucomicrobiota > Verrucomicrobiia > Opitutales > UBA953 > UBA953. The sequence goes on along the minus strand of CAXNEN010000032.1, from coordinate 9,341 downwards.
CCTAGCAGGGTGACTATTCCTAGGTCTGACTTATCTGGCAGCGGGCGACCACGGTAAAGCCAGACAGGGAGCATGACGGCGGAGGCGATCAGATAGCGCAAGGCACCGACCTGCCCGGCGTCTAATTCAGCCAGGACGGTCCGCACGCTTACCCATGACATCCCCCAAGCGATGATATTGAACAACATCGCCGCATACGCCAGCCGTTGCGTGCGAGCTTCGTTCACGAACGGCAGCCGATCAGCTCGATGAGCTTATAGGCGCAAGCCTGGGCGAACTCCTTGTCGTTGATCGCGAGGTCGAATTCCTGAACTAGGACAGTGGCATTGGCTTTCAGGGCACTGAAGAGGGCATCATCGGCGGCCGCGTCATGGAAAGGCTGACCGACCGCGCTGATCACGGAGATCGCCTTACGCGGAATCATAATGGCCGTGCCTGCCGCATAGGCATTGGTCTTCTTAGCCACGATAGCGCCCAGTTGGCGGCATTCGTCGGCGGTGGTGCGCATCAGCGTAATCTGCGGATTGTGGATGTAGAAGTTGCGCCCTTTGAATTTCTCGGGAATCGAAGCCATCTCACCGAAGTTCACCATGTCGAGGCAACCCGGGGCGACGACCACGGGGATGTTCGCCTTGGCCGCGGCGTCCATGCGGTCCGGACCGGCGTTAAGATTACCGCCCACAAGTTCGTCTGCCCATTCGGTCGTGGTGACATCGAGGACACCAGCGACGATGCCACTCTCGATGACTGACTCCATGATGCGTCCGCCGGTACCCGTGGCGGCAAAGACTAGGACCTCGTAGCCGGCGGCTTCGAGGACTTTCTTGGCTTCGGTCACGCAGGTAGTCGTGTTGCCGAATTGGCTGGCGACGATGAGCGGCTTGGCGGCGCCGATGGTGGGTTCGACGGAGACCATGCCGCAGATCGCACCGGCGGCACGGGTAAAGATCACGCGAGAGAGACGGTTCAGTCCGGCGACATCGGCGATGCTGGGCATCATCGTGATGTCCTTCGTGCCGAGATAAGGGGCCACATTGCCCGCAGCCAAGGTCGAGACCATCAGCTTCGGGAAGCCGAGGGGCAGGGCGCGCATCGCAGCCGTGCCGATGGCCGTACCGCCACCTCCACCGAGGGAGATAATGCCATCGATACGTCCTTCCGCTGCGAGCTTGGCGACGCAGGCCGGGGCCGCCTTGGTCATGGCCACCACACACTCGCCGCGGTCTTTCTTGGCCATCAGAGCCGCCAGATCGATGCCAGCCGAAGCGGCGACCTGTTCGCGGGTGATATCGGGCTGCACCGTGGCCGGGCCGCCCGTGCCGACATCAATCAACAGCGGCTTATGGCCGTGCTGAGCGATGATCGCAGCCACGAAGGCATGTTCTTCGCCCTTAGAATCAAGTGTGCCGAGAACTGCGATGGTGGCCATGGTCGGATTAGAAGAACTTACGCTTCACCGGGATCTGCTTGAAGCGCTGGGTGAGTTCGGTGAGGGACTGCTCGACCGCCATGCGTTCAAGGCTCGAGGCACCGACGAAGCCGTCGGTGTCGGTATGCTCGTTGATGAAGGCAGCATCCTCGGGGGTGTTGATCGGACCGCCGTGGCTGAGGAAGATGAGGTCCTTGCGGACGGACTTCGCGGCATCGATGATGCCTTGGGTGATCTTGGCGGCTTCAGCTAAGCTCATCGTAGCGTTGGTGACACCGATCGAGCCACCGACTGTGGTACCCACGTGGGCGATGATGACGTCGGCGCCGGACTCAGCCATGGCCTTGGCTTCATCGGGCGAGCCGACGTAAACGATGGTGAACATCTCCATCTTGCGGGCGAGGGCGACGGTCTCGAACTCCTTCTTCACGCTCATGCCTGTCTCTTCGAGGATCTGGCGGAATTTGCCGTCGATGATCGTGTGGGTCGGGAAATTATTGATGCCGGAGAAGCCCATGTCCTTCACCTTGCCGAGCCAGTGCCACATCCGGCGGCGAGGGTCGGTGGCGTGGACGCCACAGATGACGGGAATTTCTTCGACGACCGGCAGGACCTCGTATTCGCCGATCTCCATTGCGACTGCATTGGCGTCACCATAGGCCATCATGCCAGCAGTGGAACCATGACCGGCCATGCGGAAGCGGCCGGAGTTATAGACGATCACGAGGTCAGCGCCGCCGCGTTCGATAAATTTGGCACTGATGCCCGTGCCGGCGCCCGCGGCGATGATCGGCTTGCCTTTCGACATCGTGTCGCGGAGGCGGGCGATGACTTCGGTGCGGGTGTAAGGGTTTCCTTTTCCGGTCCAGGGGTTGGGCATGGTATTGAGAGGGGAAGGGTGGTCGGGGGTTGCTCCTTGCGGGGATAGGTCTTATGCAAAGGACGTGGCCCGCAAGAGCGATTTAAAACATTACAGCGAGACGCAACTCCGCCATTCCGAGACGGACATCGAGAATCCGCGTTCCCGCCGCCGGATCGTCGCCGCGGCTGATTATAAGGATGAGCGCCCGTGGGTCCTGTCCGGCGTCCGCTGCAAGGAGCTGGGCCTCTTCGAAGTCGCCCACCTCGGTGTCGCCGAGATGCTGGCCCCGTATGAAGTCGTCCGGGCGAACCAAAGCGGAGCCTTCTTCATGGCCTGTCTGGCCGGGCAGGGGCAGGTCTGGGTCGATGGCCGCTGGCGGACGCTCTCGAAGGGACAGGCTTGCCTGCAGCCCGCCGGCATCCGGAACTCTTTTCGGATCGGTCGCAGTAAGCGCTGGGATTTCTGCTGGATACGTTTCTCGGGCGGCGTGCGTTCGAACACCATTTTCAGGGCAAGTTCTCCGGTGCTGGCCGATTTTGACGGCGAACCCTTAAGAGCCGCCATCACTGGGCTCATCGCTGAACTCAAAGGAGCGAGGGTCTCCCGTCGTAACCACCAGTGGATCGAGCTAGTCTATGATTACGTCCGGAGTTTCGCCGGAAGCTTCCGGGGCGATCCGCGAGTCCAGCGCCTCTGGGACGAGGTCCATGGTCGACTCGATTTTCCTTGGGACACCAAGACGCTCGCGCGTGATTCTGGACTGAGCTTCGAGCACCTCCGTCGTCTCTGCCTGAAAGAGATTGGACGCACACCGATGAACCATCTTACCCATCTGCGGATCCAGCAGGCTATCCGGCTGATCAGCGAGTCCGATGACAAGTTAGCCGTCATCGCCCGCAAGGTCGGTTTCGCCAACGGTAACAGCTTCTCCTCGGCCTTCAAGAAATCGACTGGGAACGCGCCGTCCCACTTCCGGGCGGACGGCTAAATCGGCCAAGAATGTGCATTTGAGAGGGGTCGGGTTGTGGTTCGGGGTATCGCTAAGACTTGTAGGCATCGGTTAGCAGAGTTTGATGGGGTCATGCTTCCCCGCATTGCCCCCCTCCTGTGTGCCGCCTTGGTCTTCGCGACCGCCGCTCTCTCTGCTGCACCGATCAAGGTGACAATCATCTCCGACGACCGTACGGCGGTCAGGTCGCTCGCCGATGAGCTGCATGCCGCCGGCGTCGTCGTGAAGGAAGCGGATCGTCCGCGGGACATCCTATCGGCCACCCATGATAAGGATGACGTCATCGTCCTCTATCGCAAGGATTACACCCCCTACGAAGTCATCGATCGCGCAGCGCTTGCCGACCTCTCCAATCGCGGCATCGGCATCGTCGCCCTGCGCGGTGCCATCGCTGGTCCTTCGGCCTCCTGGGGCAAGGAAATGTTCGGCGCCGGTTGGACCCCCGAGAGCCGACGCTTCCGCGCCTTGATGATGCTCAACGTTTGCACCGATGCACACCCGCTCGCCAAGGACGCCTCCACTTTCGATGTCACCGATGACACGGTGTTCGAACTCGATCTACACGAAAAGATTCAAGTACTCGCCTCCTCCTTCACCTCCAAGGTCAGCGCCAACCGTAAGAACGTCTCCGAAATCGCCGACAAAGCCTCGGTCTACGACATCCAGCCGCAGGCTTGGGTCTTTGAGAATGCCCGCCTCCGTTCCGCCGTGTTCCTCCAGGGCGACGCCGCCACCTTGGCCCACGCCAGCTATCGTACCTTCATCAAGCGTGGTATCGCTTGGGCGGCTCGTCGCGCTAACACCGATGAACTTTGCACGCCGAAGGACCTCGTGGACATGCGTTATCCGGCCGGCGGCCCGAGCCGCGCCGAAAAGGCCATTGCGGCCTTTCAGATGCAGCCTGGCTTCAAGGCGAGCGCCGTAGCCACCGAGCCCCTGATTAATAAGCCCATCGCCGTCCAGTGGGACGCGCGCGGTCGCATGTGGGTCGCCGAGTCCCCTGAATATCCTAACGGTAGACGGCCGCTGACTGCGGAATCTTGGCGCGAGGGCGGGGTGCTCGTGCCTGGTAGTTACGATCGTCCGGCGCAGGATAAGATCAGCGTGATGGTCGACACTGATGGCGACGGCATCGCCGACAAGAAGCAGCTCTTTCATGAAGGGCTCGAACTCATCACGGGTTTCTGTCATTACAAAGACGGCGTCATCGTCGTTGCTCACCCGAACATCCTCTGGCTTCGCGACACTGACGGCGACGGCAAGGCGGACAAGGAAGTCATCCTTTTCGGCGGCTTCACTCCAGGGGACACTCACTTCGTCGCCAACCACTTCATCCTCGCTCCCGATGGCTGGATCTACGCGAGCCACGGCGGCGGAGGCGAAGCGACCTTCCCGAACGACCCGACCAAGAAGGTGCGCATCTCTTCTGGTACCTTCCGTTTCCGCCCAGATGGTTCGGCCATCGAGCAGATCGCATCCCAGGGTGGCAACAGCTTTGGCAACGAGGTCACCAGTACCATGGAGCTTTTCCATGGCAAGGCGACCAATGGTAACCCGGTTCAGCACGTCGTCCTGCCGGAATCGATTCTCGCGAAAGTTCCGGGTACGACCGCAAAAGCTTTCAGTTCGATCAACCCGCGCCGCCCGGTCGTCCGCGTAGATCTTCCCGATCGAGCGCCCTTGATGCAAATCGACCAGGTCGGCCACTATTCCGCAGCGTGCGCGGCCATGGTCTACGAAGGTGGCGCCTGGCCGAAGGAATACGCCGGCACGGTCTTTATGTCCGAGCCTATTCTCGACATCATCCACCACGAAAAGCTGACGCTAAACGGGCCCGCCTACGAAGGCAGCCTCCTCCTGCAAGACAAGGAGTGGCTCCGTTCCACTGACCACTGGTTCTGTCCCATCGACCTGAGTGTCGGCCCTGACGGCGCGATGTACGTGCTCGATTTCTATACACCGGTCGTCGCCCACAATGACACGCGTGGCCCTCAGCACAGTAAGTCCGGTGCCTCCGTCCGCCCTGATCGAGAACACTATTTCGGACGCATCTATCGTATTCAGCACGAATCTGCCGCTAAGTTCGCCATCCCTGACTTGGCCAAGGCCGACGTTGCCGCGCTGGTCGCCGCCTTCTCCCATCCTAATAAGACCGTACGCTTCAATGCCGTCCGTGTGCTCATGGAGCGCGAGGCCGGCCTGCTCGCTTCCGCCGTCGGCCCGCTGGTGTCGCTCGTCCGTAGTGAAGCCATGGCTGAAGCCCGCATTCAGGCCCTCTGGGCCCTCCAGCGTCTTGACCGACTAGAGGAAGGCCTGCTCCGTTCCCTTTGCGTCGATGCCGATGCTGCGGTGCGCAAGAATGCCTTCCTCGTCGCCGAAGCCAGCCGCACCAAGCTCCCAACGGACGTCTACGCTAAAGCCTTGGATGACGCCGATTCGCGCGTCCGTCTGTCCGCGCTGCGCGCCATGGGCGCCGCCCCCCTGGAGGCTAGCGCCGGCCCGCTGCTAATCTCCGCCCAGGCTCGCATGACCGATGTCTGGTCCAAGGCCGCCGCCACGGCTGCGGCCGCAGCTAACCCCGGTCCGGTACTCGCAGGCAGCCTCAACGGTCCAACCGACGCCGCCGGCGCCGAGTTCGCCCGCACCCTCGCCGCTTCCCTCAATGGAGACGAAGCCTCGGTGGTCCTTTCCGCCGCCGCTAAATCCGCGAACAAGCCCGTTGTCTTGGCCGTGCTTGGTGAACTTGTCACCCGCCGCGTGGCCGCCCCGGCCAATCTCGACGCCGCTAGGAATGCCCTACGCAGCTTACTCAACAGTCAGGATGAAACGATTGCCGGTTCCGCCGCCGCGCTCGCCGCCCTGTGGCTCACGGATGGAAGCTTGAAGGCCGAACTCGCCACGACCGCAGGCCGCCTCTTGCCAATCCTCGCTGACGCTAAGTCCTCGGTCGAAGCCCAGGTCGACGCCGTGCGTGTCCTCGTGCTACTGCGGGATGTTGACCCGCAGGTACGTCCGGCTCTCGCCCAGGCCTTGGCCGGTTCGCGCGAAGCTGTTTCCGTGGCCACGGCTGGCGCCCTTGCCGCCACTGGCGATGCTTCCGTCGGTAAGGTACTTTACGGCGCCTTCCCGAAGTCTGCTGGATCCTTCCGGTCCACCTTGTTCTCGGCACTCGTCGGACGAGCCGAGTGGGCCGGACTGGTGCTTGATGCGCTTGAAGCGAAATCGCTTTCGGCCATGCAGCTTGGACCCATGCAGGTCTCCCAGCTCGTTCGTCATCCTGATGGTGCCGTCGCGAAGCGTGCCGCCGCCGTCATGATTAAACTCAACGCCGGCAGCAGCCCGGCCAAGGATGATTTGGTGGCCAAGCTCCGCGCCGATGTGGAGAAGCCCGGCGATATCGCCAAAGGCAAGGAACTCTTCGTGGCCGCCTGTCAGACCTGCCATAAGATCGGCAACGTCGGGAATGATTTCGGTCCGAACCTGCAGGGCATCGGCTCCCACCCTCCGGCCGAGATGTTGGTGCACATCGTGGATCCGAACCGCATGGTCGATGACGAGCATCGTACCTGGAACATCAAGATGAAGGACGGGACTCAATATGCCGCCCTCATCGGCAGCGAGAATCTCAGTTTCGTGAAGCTGAAGCTACCCGGCGGACTGTCGGCCGAACTCAAGGTCGCTGACATCGTCAGCCGCGCGCGTAGCCCGAACTCGCTCATGCCCGAAGGCTTCGAAGCCCTCGGAGCCGAAGGTCTGCGCAACGTCATCGCCTACCTGCGTAGTGTAGCCATCAGCCCGGAGGGCGTGACCATCGGTCGCTATCGATTGCTTGACCTCGGGGTGGCCTTCAATGCCTCGACCAACACCGGCCTCTATGCGAGCAAGGAAGCCAAGAACGACACTCTGCCTTTCGCCAAGTTCGGACAGGTCGAAGCCAATGGTGTCCCTTATAAGATCGTCGACCCGAAGTCAGTGAAGGACGGATTGAACGTCCTTGTTCTCAAGGGCGGCGCCGGCAAAGGCTCCTACTCCAAGTCCTTCACCCAGAAGGTCGAAATCCCGGTAGGTTCTCCCGCCAGCCGCATCCATTTCCTCGGCGCCGTCGGCGGTTGGGGTGCGCACGATGCCATCGCCATGGTTGCCGAGGTGCACTTCCTCAGCGGCAAGGTGCAGAAAGAGACCTATTATGGCGGCCGGGATTTCGCGGATTACAATGGCACGGGCGACGTCCCGGGATCAAAGTCGGCCCGTAATCTCCTCACCGGCACCACGCGTCAGGTCCGCACGCTCATCCTGCCCGTCGAGAGTAATGAGATCATCAATAAGCTTGTCCTGAGTACCGTCGACAGCGAGGTCGCCCCGACCACTGTGGCCATCACCGTCGAGACGGGCGGCCCGGCCAACCCGCCGCGCGGCAAGAATGGGCCTGCAACTAAGGTTGGTAAGAAAGCCAAGGCCAACGAAGGCCCCAGCGACCTGCTACCTAAGGATAATCCCCGGACTACGCAGGCCTTCGGACAGTCGTTCGGCCCGCGCAAGTCTGGTCAGCTTCGCGTGCTCGTCGCCGGCGCCGGCAGTTCCCACAACTTCCCGGCTTACTTCCTTGGAACGGATGCGCTGACCGCCAAGGTCGCTGGATACGATGTCGCTTCGACGCCCAACCTGAAAGAAACCCTGGCGCTGCTTCCGGAAGCTGACCTGTTCCTTTTCAGCGGTAACCATGGTCAGTTCGGCACGCCGGAGTTCCAGAAGGCCATCCGCGACTTCGCGGCAGCGGGGAAGGGTATCGTCTTGTTGCACGCCGCCACTTGGTATAACTGGCCGCTCACGACTAAGTATAACGACGAATTCGTCTGCGGTGGAGCCCGCGGCCATGGTCATAGCGACTTCACTTTCACCGTCACCAAGCCAGAACACCCAATCATGAAGGGCGTTCCCGCAACTTTCGTGATCAATGACGAAAGTTACAACGTCGAGCTGAGCCGTCCGGAAGGCGCCGAAGTCCTCGGTACCATCCCTCGCCAGAATCCCAAGGAAGGCCAATCGACCATTCTGCCGTCCGTCTGGACGGTGAAGTACCCCGGCGCACGCGTCGCCTGCATCGCCCTCGGGCACGACGAAAAGTCGCACAACCACCCGGCGTATAAGCAGCTTCTCCTCAACTCCCTCATCTGGGTGTCGCAGAAGTAAGTTCCATGTTTCGCCCCCTTGTCACCGTGTCCCCCTGTCACCTTGCCCCCTAATCAAATGGTCTATCACTACGGAACTTTCATCTTTAAGAAGGGTGTTACCCCAGCTCAGATTGATCAGTGCTTCGCCGAGATGCGAGGCATGGTCGGCAAGATCCCCGGGCTACTTTCCATGCAGCACGGTGTATACCAGAGCGACGAAGGCCTCAACGACGGCTTCACGCACGGGTTTGTCATGACCTTTGACACCCCGCAGAGCCGCGACCGCTATCTTCCGCACCCCGAGCATGAGCGCGTGAAACTGATTGTCGTCCCGAACCTAGAGCGCGTGATGGTCTTTGATTTCACCGTCTGAGAACCCGTTCGGTGCGCCGTTAGGCGAACAGGCGATGCCGTAGGCAACGGGCGGAGCCCGGAGCGTAGCGTAGCCAGTCCCATCCTCTCCGATTCGCACCGCGGCTCGCGACGAAGGGTTAGTTTCTAGGGTCAATCCACTGGTCCGCTTGCCCGGAGCCCGAGGATCACATCCGCTCGCTGGCTATATTCGCGGAACTGCTCGGCGTACTCAGGTAGCTTAATATCTAGGTCGAAGGTCGGGATCATCGCCTTCATCCGCGCATGCCCCTCTGGGCTGGCGAGCAAGGCGGGGAAGCATTTCCTGATGACCTCGAGCACAATGTTTACCGAGACCGAGGCGCCAGGTGAGGCTCCGAGCAGCGCGGAGATGCTGCAAGCGGCATCGGTGATGACCTCGGTGCCGTAGTGGACAATGCCGGCCTGACCATCCGTCTTCTTGATGGCCTGCACCCGAATGCCTGCGTCGATCAACTTCCAATCCGCAGCCTGGGCGGC
>CAXNEN010000031.1:0-10585 GCA_964201505.1 Opitutales bacterium | reverse complement strand
TCGCGTCGACATCCTCTACCGCTTCTTCGAACTCTTCGACCTCGCCAACGTGAAGGGCGCCGACGGCATCTTCAACGCAGTCGAGGCCGGCACACTTATACTCACGCCGCCGATGAAGGCGTTCCAGGAAGAGAAGCTCGGGCTCGCCCTACTCCACCATCCGCAGCTCGCTGAATTTTGGAAAGAAAATCTCCCTGAAGATCACCATGAGGCGCTGTTCCGCATCGTCCCGCAGACGTGGATCATGGAGAAGACCGAGTTGCCGCCGACGGCCGTCCTACATGCGCCCGGCTTCGCCGGCCGCCCGATCCGCGATTGGACCGAGCTCGCCGAGGCCTCGCAACGCGAACGCAACCTAATCATCAAGGCCAGCGGCTTCCATGAGACCGCCTGGGGCGCCCGCTCGGTGACGCTCGGTAGCGACGTCTCCCGCGAGGAATGGCTCGAGGCCATCGAGAACGCGCTCAACCCCGATAACGAAACCTTCCACGTGATGCAGGAATACCACAAGCCCTCGCGCCTGACCCACCCCGTCTTCGCCGACGATGGGTCGGTGGTTCCCGCCGACGGCCGCGTCCGGCTCTGCCCTTACTTCTTCGTCGATAACGATATGGTGGAGCTTTCCGGCATTCTTTCGACGTTCTGCCCGGCCGATAAGAAAATCATCCACGGGATGAGCGACGCGGCCCTCCTGCCCTGCCATCTAGTCCCCTGAGGCCCTGCGTCGCCTTGCATCCTGCTGGGTTTAAGCCCAAGGTAGGCCCATGAGACTCCTCGCCCTCAGTCTGCTCTCGCTTTTCAGTCTACTCGGGGACCTCTCGGCCGCCGTCCGCACAAAGGTCGACCTAGTAAACCTGACGCCCGACATTCGCCCCGGCGAGAAGGCGCGCATCGCGATGCGCTTCCGCTGCGACCCTCACTTCCACATCTATTGGCAGAATCCCGGCGACGCCGGACAGGCGCCGACCGTGGAATGGCAGGAACTTTCCGGCACGAAGGTCGGTTCCTTCATCTGGCCCGGCCCGAAGCTGATCGACCAGTCCGGCGTGATGAATTTCGTCTACGAGGACGAGACCTTGTTGCTCATGGAAGTCACCGTCCCCAGTGACGCGAAGGGTACGCTGACCTTCAAAGGTAAAGCGGAATGGCTAGAGTGCGATGACTCCGGCTGCTGGCCTCACGACAAGCAGGTCGAGCTGACCGTCAAAGTCGGCGCAGGTAACGTCGCTTACAAATACGACGCTAAGCTCTACCCCGCCCTTCGTCCACGCCTGTCGACGACGGCATCATCCGACGGCAAGACCCTCACGGTCGCCCTACCGGCCGGCGAGAAACTCACCAAGACCTGGTTCCCCGTGCGGAACTTCATCTCGCCCACGGCCACGGCCAAACAGAAGCTCGTCGGCGAAGCCATCGTGCTCGAATTGGCCGATGCGACTGAAAAGCTTGATTCCGGGGACCTGATCTTCACCACGCGGTCCGCCGACGGCGGGTTCGTCGACATCAAAGCCGTGCTGGGTGCGGCGCCCGCTAAGCTGGCCCCCACGCCGACCACTCCGACTAATACGACCGGTGATTGGCAGCCTTGGTCACCTGAGGCGCAGACCAAGGCCCTGGCCGAAGGTAAGATCGTTTACGTAGACTTCACCGCGCGCTGGTGCGCCACCTGCCAGGTCAATAAGCGCGTCTACACCCAGGATGACGTGGCCAAGGCGCTCAGCCAAGCGGGCGTGGTGATGCTCAAGGCCGACTGGACGAAGAAAGATTCGGTCATCGCCAACGAGCTCGGCAAATACGGGCGCACCGGCATCCCGCTCAACGTCTTCCTGAAGACCGGCCAGCCGCCCGCGATTCTCTCCGAAGCCCTCACGGGCACCGAAGTCCTCTCTGCCCTCTCCGCCGTCTCGGCTGGTAAGTCTTACCAAGCGGAGACAACGACGCACTCGTTCGCGTTCTGGATCCTGCTGGCCTTCGGCGGCGGCATCCTGCTCAACCTGATGCCCTGCGTCTTTCCGATGATCGGCCTCAAGGTCCTCGGCTTCGCCAAGGAAGCTGGTGCCTCCCGTCGCACAGTCATCCTCAACGGCCTGCTCTACTCCGCTGGCGTCATCGCCAGCTTCCTCGCCCTCGCGCTGCTCATCATCGGACTTAAATCCGGTGGCTCGTCCGTCGGCTGGGGCTTCCAGATGCAATCTCCTGGCTTCGTCTTGGGTACCTGCGTGCTGATGATTGTCCTTGGACTCAGCCTCGCGGGCGTCTTCGAGATCGGCATAGGCCTCGGCGGTGTCTCCGCCGGCGAAGGCGAGGGCCGCGTCACCACCTTCCTTTCTGGCGTGCTCGCTACGGTAGTTGCGACACCTTGCACGGCCCCCGGCCTCGGCGCCGCGTTAGGCTTCGCCTTGGACAAGGAACGCTCCACCGGAGAGACCTTGCTTTTTTTCACCGTGATCGGCCTCGGCATGGCGCTACCCTACCTACTCCTTACGATGTTCCCCCGGCTTGCCGCGATGCTCCCGCGCCCAGGCGAGTGGATGGAGTCCCTTAAACAAGGCATGTCCTTCCCGCTTTTCGCCTACGCACTCTACCTGCTCTGGGTGCTGAATGCGCTGGTTGAGGACGCGGCCTGGGTCCGCGACGCCTCGCTAGGCCTCGCCGTAATCGCCACCGCCTGCTGGGTGCTCGGCCGTTGGGGCGCCCTGCACCGCAGCGACAAGGAACGTCTGACCGCCAAGCTGGTATCACTCGGAATGTTTGGCGGCACGCTCGCCTACCTCTTCGCGACGCTCCCGTAAGCGTCGACACCCGAACAATAAAAAGGCCCGCCAGATGGCGGGCCTTTTCGTTACCGAAGCAACTCGCTCAAAGAGCGGTGACCGGAGCTGGCGCGGAGCCAGCGGCCGGTGCAGAAGCGGGGCGAGCGGCAGGGGCGGTAGCGGCGGCGGCGGAAACCGGACCGGCGTAATTCACGTCGACGATGATAGCCTTGCGGTCCTTGGCACCAGACTGGCGACCGGCGGCATTCTTGTCGGCGTGCTGGGAACCCAAGGCCATGATCTCAGACTTGGCCTGGTTTAAACCGAGCTTGCCGAGATATTCGCGGACGGACTGGGCTCGGCGGTCAGAAAGGCCGAGGTTGTATTCTTCCGTACCGAAATGGTCGGTGTAACCGGCGATGATGACTTCGGTGGCGTTCACACGACCGGCGACAGCGTCGACCTTGGCGCGCTCCGAGGCGGAGACGGTGTACTTGTCGAATTCGAAGTAGACCGTGGCAAGAATGGCTTCGGGCGGGGGATTGCCGGAGCGGATGGCGTTGGCGAGGGCGTCACGGCGCGCATTGGCCGAGCGGGTGTCGAGGGAGTCGGGGCCACCGGAGGCGCCGCTACCAGAAGACAAAGGGTTAAAACCCTCGGGGATACGGGAGGTGCAACCGACGCTTAGGGCGGCGAGAGCGAGAAGGAAGGTAAAACGCTTCATAGTGTGGAGGAATAAAAGAAGAGCCAGCGGGTGTCGGCAAGCCTTGTCTCGCTCAGTAGCGCGGGACCTGGGGGTCGATATTTAATGACCAGGCGTCGATGCCGCCCTTGAGATTGCTGACGAGGGCATAGCCCTTGGCCCGAAGGAACTGGGTGACCTTCATGCTCCGGCCGCCGTGGTGGCATTGGATCAGCACGGGGACGTCCTGTGGAACCTCCGCCAAGCGGGTCGGCACGCTGTTCATAGGGATCAGCCGGGAACCTTCGATTCGACAGACGGCGTATTCATCCATCTCGCGGACATCGATGAGGAGGGGCGGATTGGGGCCAGCCAGGAGGCGATGGGCTTCCTCGACGGTGACTTCAAGCGGAGTTTCGGACATAAGGGGCTGGGCTGGGCAAAGGGTCGGAGCGTAGGCGGCCTTCTCAAGTGACCGGATACTCGGAGCGGAGCCGCAAGCAGGACAGGCGGGGTCGGCGGCTAAGGCAACCAGCTTGGAGGTGCCAGCCGCGACGTCGACGACCAGCAGCCGCGAGGCCATGCGCTTACCGAGCAGGACGGCGATGACCTCCGAGGCCATCCAAGAGCCGATCACCCCGCAGGTCGCACCGAAGACGCCGGCCTCGGCGCACGTCGGCACGGACGCGGCATCCGGCATCGCCGGGTAAAGACAACGATAACACCCCGAGCGTGGCAGGAAGACGCCGACCTGCCCGGCTTCGCGCAGAACGCTGCCATGCACGAGCGGGCGAACGCCAAGCACGCAGGCATCGGCGGCCAGAAAACGGGTCGCAAAGTTATCCGTGCCATCAACGACCACATCATACCGGGCGACAAGATCGGCGGCGTTCTCGACGGTGAAACCTTCCGGATGCAACGCGACCTTCAGACCTGGATTAATCTCCCCCAGCGCCTCCGCGGCGGAAATGGTCTTCGGAAGTCCCAAAGTGTCGAAACCGTGGACGATCTGACGATGCAGGTTCGAGACTTCGACCTTATCCGGGTCAGCGATGCCAATGAGCCCAACGCCGGCGGCAGCTAAATATAGGCCGACCGGGGAGCCCAGGCCACCGGCCCCTAAGAGCAGCACCTTGGCTTCACGGAGGCGCAGCTGACCGGACTCCCCTACCCCAGGCAGACGTATCTGCCGGGAGTACAAGGCCCTCTCATGGTCGCTCAGGCGCTGTTCCGCGGACATGCCGACAGTGGAACCCCCGCCGGGAGCGGTGTCAAACCGCCCCTTCCACGTGTCGGATTGAATATTCGCCCAAGGTATCCCAACTTGACCCCGTGGCACCAGTCTTCCTCGGCATCGATTATGGCTCCCGCAGGGTCGGCCTGAGCCATGCCGATGAACTTGGCTTCGCCTTCGCCCTACCCGCCGCGGTCGCGGAAAGTGCCGAAGAACGCTTCACCCAGATAGGGAATGAAATCAGCCGGCTCAAGGTCACCCTACTCGTCCTTGGCTACCCGCTTTCCGTCGAGGGCGACCGCACCAAGCGCTGCGACGAGGTCGACGTCTTCGCGGCCGAACTGACCAGACGCTTCAACCTCCCCATCGAGAAAGTCGACGAAGCCCTCACGAGTCAGGCAGCGGACGAGCTCGGCGGACGCAAGGCACGCTCGGCCAACGAACGCAAGCAACAGGCCCGGACCGGGGAACGCGATTCCCGCGCGGCCGCCGTCCTGCTCCAGGATTTCCTCAACAGCCGCGGCCTCGGCTCCTGATATGCCTCCTGCTAAGACCAAGAAACCGTTTACGCCGAAGCTTGAGCGCTTCTTGGCGACGGTCGCCTACGACGGCACCGACCACATCGGCTGGCAGGTGCAGACGGGGCGGCTTTCCATTCAAGGCGAGCTCGAGGCTCGCATGTCGCGTATCCTCAAGACCCCGATTGTGATCCATGGCAGCGGTCGCACGGACTCCGGCGTTCATAGCGTCGGACAACGTTTTCATTTTGACGCTTTCTGGCCTCACCCCTGCAGCTACCTCGTCCACGCGATGAACTCGTGCGAGCAGAACGGTCTGCTCGTCACCCAGATTCAGCGCGTTGCGCCGACTTTTCATTGTCGCTGGCATGCTAACGGCAAACGCTACCGCTACGAGATATGTGATGGCTACCCGCCGCCCTGGGAGGCGCGCTTCTGCCTGGGATTAGGGATGAAGACCGTCGACGTGAAGCTGATGCGTAAGGCCGCCAAGCTTCTGCTCGGCAAGCATGACTTCTACGCCTTCGGAGCCAACCACGGTCAAGGCATGGAGAAGGAAAATCCGGTCAAGGACCTGTACCGCCTTGAAGTCCGCCGCCGCGGCAAGCGCATCACCATCATCGCCGAAAGCAACGGCTTCCTTTATAAGATGGTCCGCCGCCTCGTCGGAGGACTCCTCCGCGTCGGCGAAGGGAAAATGACCCCGGAACGCCTCCTCGCCTACCGGAAGGAACGTGCCATCACCTCGGAAGTGCCGACCGCTCCCGCTCGTGGGCTCTTCATGGAGAAAGTCTTCTTTAAGCCCGGCTCCTTTCAGAACCCGCGCGTCTTGCGTAGCTACAAAGACTCCGACAGTTCGGAATAATCCGCCCCTTAATCCGCGGCCTGGGCGAAAAGAAATGCCTCTTCACACTCTGCGCACTTTCGGCGAAGCCCCTCTTCCGCCGCGAAGAAAACGCCAATTAAGCGGTTTTAGTTGGAACGCGACGGCCTGACGTCTACTCATTTCCCATGCGGCGGGTCTTCCTCATTTGGCTTTCGGCCCTCCTGCCGTCACTTCTCTGGGCGCACCCAGAATGGAAGGAGGCCTCTGCCATCGGTATTATCGATGAGAAGAACACCTTTACCCTGACAGTTAAATTTGACGTTCCCTCCTTCCTCCTCGGACAGCTGCCCAAGGACGCAACGATCAAGGATCTCGACGAGCTGATGTTCACGCCTGGTCGCCTGGCCTCGTCTATCGAACCTGGTCGGAAATTGTTCCTCGTCGGCCTGCGCCTCGAAGCCGACGGCAAACTCGTTTCGTGGGCGCTCGAATCCTTCCCGACGGCTGAACAGATTCTCACGCAGTCCAGCCGCCAAGGCGAAGCCGACCGCTACCCGGTGATGCTGAACGCAAAGTTCAGGGCGACAGTCCCGGCCAATACGCAGAAACTCGTACTCCGTTTGCCTGACGCCCTCGGGACAGTCTTCACGAATCTCCGCAAGGGCATGGAATTCCAGACGGTCATGGCGATCTCGAAGAACGAGCCAGGTGAATTCCAGATTGGCGACGGACCGGCTACCGCCGATCATCAGACAATCCTCGCGCTCCTGGTCGATGGCTTCGGACACGTGATTCCGGGCGGCTGGGATCACTGCCTGTTCATGTTGGCGATGTTCCTCGGCGCGGCGTCACTCGGCCAAGCCCTCGGACGTTCCCTAGTCTTCACGCTCGGCCATAGCATCACGCTGAGCGCCGTCGCACTCGGCTGGATCGGCAACCCGGGCCCGTGGATCGAGCCCTTCATCGCGCTGACGATTGGCCTAGGCGGATGGATGGCCTATCGTGGCAGCGCGACGAACCGTCAGATGCTCGTCGTCCCAGCCGTCTTCGGCCTCGTGCACGGCCTCGGCTTCGCCGCAGCGGTCTCTGACCGCCTGAAGGATTGGGATAACGGCAGCATCGTCCGCATCCTCGTCGGGTTTAATATCGGCGTCGAACTCGCCCAGATGGCGGTGATCTTCGGATCAGCCGGCCTGCTCTGGGCCGTCCTCCGCACGGGCGTGCCGGAGACCATGGTACGACGTTCGCTCTGCCTGATAGTCGCGATTGTCGGCTTCGGCGTGATGGCGTGGCGCGTGGCCGGTATCGCCGGCTTGGTCTGATCAGAGACGACCGACGGGGCGCTTGCCGGCATCAAGCTTCTTGCGCTCGGCGGCGGAGAATTCCTGCAGTTCCTTCACCACCTCAGGATGGGCAGCGGAGACGTCGTTGGCCTCACCTTGGTCCGACTCAAGATCGTAGAGCGAAAGACCGATCTGACGCTGGTGCGTCGTGGCCGGCAGGCCATCCCTAGCGGCCGGCACCATGTCGACGTAGCTGCGATAAGCGTGCGGAAGATGGAGCTTCCACTTACCCTTGCGCACGGCCTCGAGCCGATCGCCGTAGTAGTAAACGAAGGAATCGCGAGCGACGGACTTCTCACCCTTGAGCAAAGGAAGGAACGATTGACCGTCAATTTCCAGCTTGGGCTTGGCTGCCGCGCAAGCCTCGACAATTGTCGGCACGACGTCGATGTTGGCGGCGAGTGCGTCGGTCCGACTACCCGCTTGCACGACACCGGGCCAGCGGACGATAAACGGCACGCGGACGCCACCTTCGAAAGTCGTACCCTTGCCTTCGCGAAACGGGCCGGCCGAACCGGCATGACGGCCAAAGTTCAGCCAAGGTCCGTTATCGCTGGTGAAGACGACGATTGTGTTCTTATCGACACCTTTATCGGCGAGGGCCTTCAACACGGCACCGACGGTGCGATCGATATCGGCCATAGTATCCGCATAAGGCGTGACACCCTTGCCCTTGAATTCCGACGATGCACCGAGCGGTGTGTGCGGCATCGAGGTCGCGAGATAGAGAAAGAATGGCTTACCCTTGCCGGCGCTCTCTTGAATGAAGCGAACCGCCCGCAGTCCTTGCATAGAAGTCAGAGTATCCATGTCGGCCCAGTCGCGGACGATGCCCATCGGATGGTCGTTAACGTAACGAGGGAGGTCCGGATACATCTTCCGGCGGGATTCGTCACCGACGGCATAGCCTAGCGGCCACATGTCGTTCGAATACGGCAGGATCATCGAATCATCGAAACCGTGCGCGGAAGGAAGAAACTTAGGGGCGTCACCGAGATGCCACTTGCCGACCACGCTGGTGCGATAGCCGGCATCGCGCAGCAAGGTACCGAGCGTCTGTTCGTCGTTGCTGAGCCCGGTCTTCGACTGCGGGCCGAGAGCGGTGCCTCCCAGCCCGAGACGGTTCGGATAACACCCGGTCAGTAACGCCGTACGGGATGAAGTACAAACGGCCTGGGTCGCGTAGAAACTCGAGAAGCGTAAGCCTTCCTTGGCTAGGCGATCGATGTTCGGCGTCACGTTCTGCGTCGACCCGTAGCAACCCGGATCAGCCCAACCCATGTCATCGCACATGATATACACGACATTGGGCCGTACGCCGAACAAGGTCGCACATAGTAGAAGGCCCAAGATTGGGGTAAGCCTCATGGCACTACTACTAGGGTTATTACCCTAGGTGTCCAAGCCCTAAAAAGCGTCGTCTTAGACCTTCAGACCAAGCTCGGCGCAGACGGCGGGGTGCTTGCGGGCCTTGTTGATGAACTCATCCACCCCGAAGTCGGCCACGATGAAGTCCCCATAGCGGAAGGAAGGGCACTTGGACTGGCCGGTGATGGCGACCAGCTGACGCATTTGATGCATGTCGGCAATTACGTCGCGGACATCGAGTTGCACGCCCTGAGCGGCGAAGTATTCCAAGGCTTGGGTGCACCAGGGGCAACCAGGCTTGGTGTAAAGGACAGGCAGAGGCTGCGGCATGACGGAAACCAAGCGGGAGGAGCCCGGGTTAGCAAGCGGAGAGCACCCGAGGCGTTGACAGTCCGGCGGCTCTTGCAGGAAATGACGCATCCCCATGGAAACCATTCACGGAGCTCCCAGCTACACCCTGCGCACCGCCGAGGTCGAACTGGCCGTCACCCAGACCGCCGGCCACCTCGCACCAGTCACGTTCAATCTCCCCGGCCTCAAGGCGTTCCCCTACTCACTCTCGCCCTGGACGCCGACCCAGATCGACCCGTCGCTGCCAAACCTGCTCACTTACCTGCGCGGCGACTTCCTGTGCCTCCCGTTCGGCGGACAGGAAAAAGGCCCGCCCCACGGCGACACGGCCAATGCCCCTTGGCAGCTGGGCTCCTCCTCCGCGACTTCTCTCAAACTCACGCAGACCGGCACCGACACCGGCGCCACCGTCGCCAAGAACTTCACGCTCATCCCGGGGCACCATGCCATCTACGTCGAACACCTGATCGAGAACCTCGAAGGGCGCTGGAACTACGGCAACCATCCCGTGCTCGACCTCTCGCACGTGACCGCCGGCGCGGCCCGTATCGCCACGAGCGCCTTCCGCTTCGGCTCCGTCTATGCAGGCGAGTTCTCCAATCCCGCTTCAGGCGAATCCGGCGCGCTCAAGCCCTTCGCGGAATTCTCGACGCTGAAATCCGTCCCGATGAAGGATGGAACGAACACCGACCTCACCCACTACCCCGCCCGCGCTGGCAACGATGACCTGATCATGCTCGTCAACGCTCCCGCCACCGAGGCCCAGCCCTTCGCGTGGACCGCCGTGACCTTCCCGGGCTATGTCTGGTTCTCGCTTAAGAATGTCGCCGACTTCCCTTCCACCCTCTTCTGGCTCTCCAACGGCGGCCGCCCCGGCCACCCCTGGGAGAAGCGCCATCTGGGACGCCTCGGCCTCGAGGAAGTCTGCTCCCATTTCTGCGATGGCGTCGACGTCGCCCGCGAGGACCGCCTCGCCGCCAAGGGCATCCCGACCAGCCGACTTTTCCGCAAGGACGAGCGCGTCCGCTTGCCCCTGATTCAGGCCGCCGCCGCGGTATCCGCCGACTTCGGCCAAGTCCAGAGCATCGTCCCCGCCGGGCCCGGCGCCGTCCGGATTACGGGCGAAAACGGCCAGGCCGTTACCTGCCCCATTAATTGGCAGTTTTTGAAGTCGTAAGTCGGCTTACTCAATTCTTGTCCCTGCCCAAGGAGTCGCCTAAATCCGACCTCCCAGACCCTCCTGTCCTCCACCCATGTCCTCCCCTAAGATTGTCCAAGATCTCACCACCAAGCAGAGCGGCGTCGCCTCTCTCGTGGAAAAGGAACTCGCCCAGACCGGCGGCCTGCTCCGCCTGGCTCCGTGCTGGGTCCCGCGCTCCTTCCTCCAGCCTGGTAAGCGGCTGAAGCTCCACCCGGATGACCTCTACGCCTTCGGCCTGAGCCGTGGCGGTATCGACGAACGCTGGTTCGCTTCCACTACTGAAGCCGCCAACGACAACCGCACCGCCGA
>CAXNEN010000030.1:0-10617 GCA_964201505.1 Opitutales bacterium | reverse complement strand
GGAGCGCCTTTTGGCGGGAATCTCGCGAGAGATTACTTGGCGCCGAGGATCGCGTCCTTGGCGGCCTTAGCCACGCGGAACTTCACGACCTTCTTAGCCTTGATCTGGATGGTTTCGCCGGTGGCAGGGTTGCGACCGAGGCGAGCCTTGCGCTGGACGAGGACGAGCTTGCCGAGGCCGGGGAGCGTGAAGGAGTTCTTCGCGTTCTTGTAAGCGAGGGCAGCGATGATTTCGAGAATCGCGACGGCCTGCTTCTTGCTGAGTTCAGCTTTTTCGGCGATGGCGCTGGCGATTTGGGACTTGGTGAGGGCTTTGGACATGTTGGTTATGGGTTGGTTGTGCAGTGATGCGGGTGTATTAAGTATCGAAGCGTACGCTGAAAACCAGCGAAAAATAAGGGCAGGGTGCAGGTTTCTTCGGCCCCCCGTCTCCCGTAAAAAATCTTTTGCATGCCTCCGCCTTTCTATTTAGGTGTCTTCAAGTCCTTACCCCCATGAGCATCCGTTCGACCTCCGCCCTCGCCCTGACCGCCTTCCTCGGCATAGCCTCCGCCTTCGCCGATGAGACAATCGTCGCCTTGGAACCCGCCTTTCCGGGGATGAAGTTCAGCCTTCCTGTCGCAGTCTCCCCCTTACCAGGAAGTAAGGATGCGGTCTTTATCATCGAGAAAGGCGATCCGGCTCCCGGAAACTCCACCGATAAGAAGAAGAAGGGTGGCGATTTTCTCGGCGGGAAGGTTCAGATGATCAGCGGGCTCTCCACCTCCAATCCCATTAAGCGCGAGGTCTTCCAGTTGAGCCCTAAGGACGGAAAGTTTGATGCCGCCGGCGAGAGCGGCTTCCTTGGTTTTGCCGTTCACCCCAAGTATGCTGAAAACAAGCAAGTCTTTGTATATTATAGTCTTAGGATTGACGGTAAGCTCCATCAGCGTATCTCCCGGTTCCTACTTTCGAGCGTGCAACCCTTCACGGTCGACCCCCAATCCGAACAGGCCCTCATTTCCCAGCTCGACCCGGCGGGCAATCATAACGGCGGCGACATCCACTTCGGGCCTGATGGTTACCTCTACATCAGCTGCGGCGATGGCGGCGGCGGCGGCGACCCTTTCGATAGCGGAGGCTTTATCAACAAGGACTTCCACGCCGCGGTTTTCCGTATCGACGTGGACAAGAAGGCGGGTAACTCCGCCCCTAATTCCCACCCCTCGGTTATCACCGACGCCAAGGGGGTAGCGTTCTACTCCGTTCCGGCCGACAACCCCTTCCTTAAGGCTACCTCCCACCGCGGGCGCTCCCTGGAGCTTGGCTCCGTCCGCACCGAGACCTGGGCGACCGGACTCCGTAACGCCTGGCGCTTCTCCTTCGACCCCAAGACGGGTACCTGCTTTACCGGGGACGTCGGCCAGAACCTCTACGAGGAGATCGATATCCTGGTCTCCGGCGGCGACTACGGCTGGCACGACGTCGAGGGTTTCCACGATTTCAACCAGAAGGACGCCGGAGGTAAAAAGGGCATGCCCGGTAAAGCCAACGCTTCCGGTTACCAGCGCCCGATTCATGAATATGGGCGCCAGCTCGGAGCGTCCGTGACCGGTGGCGTCATGTACCGCGGCGCCCGCGTCCCGGACATCACTGATTCCTATATCTTCGCCGACTTCGCCTCCGGCCGAATCTTCGCCCTGCGCGAAGAAGGCAGCAAGTGGGAGTCCCGGCAGGTGGCCAAGGACTTCAGCATCTCCGGCTTCGGTTATGATCCGAGCAACGGTGACGTACTCGTCGCTTCGCTTGCCGGCCAGGTCAAGCGCATCGTCAAGAAGTAAGCTGATGCTTTCCCGCCGCGCGATGCTGGGTCTTTCCGGTTCGTTGATGGCGGGAGCAATGCTTCGACCGGTGCTCGCCGCTGCGCCATCGCCGAAAGCCCCTGAATTCAGCCTCTTCACGAAGCACCTCGTCGGCCTCCCTTACGACCAGCTCGCCGAGACCGTCGCGGTGCTCGGCTTCAAGGGCGTCGAAGCTCCGGTACGCAAAGGCGGGCATGTCGAGCCAGCGCGCGTCGAGGAAGACCTACCGAAACTCGTCGAAGCGTTCAAGAAGTGCGGCGTGAAGATAACGCTGATGACGACCGACATCAACGCGGTCAACGCGACCGACCAGACGGAGAAGGTCCTCCGCACCGCGGGTGCGCTCGGCATTCCGAGCTATCGCATGAAGAGGTATGGCTATGCGGCCGGCAAGTCGCACTGGGATCAGCTCGAGGCCATTAAGCCGCAGCTGCGCGAATTGGTCGCCTTCAGCCGCGAGGTCCGCGTCCTGCCAGGCTACCAGAACCACTCGGGGCCTAAATATGTCGGCGCCGGCATCTGGGACATGGCGATGCTGATGAAGGACTACCGGGCCGATGAACTGTCTTGGAACTTCGACTTCTTCCATGCGACGGTCGAAGGCGGCCTGTCTTGGCCGAACGAACTGGCCTTGGCTCGTGACCATATTTCGATGGTCTATTTCAAGAACTTCAACTGGCAGGGTAGGCTGGCCGAAGGTTGCCCGCTCGCCGAAGGCAGGGTCGGCAAGGACTCCGTGGTGCAGCTGCGCAAATCTGGCTACACGGGGCCGGTCTGCCTCCATGTCGAATACCTCAAGGGGAGGGTCAACGACCAGGGGGGCCTGAAGGCCGCCATGGATGCCACCCGCAAGGACTTCGCTACACTCAAGGATTGGTGGGCTTGAAGCGACAGGGTGGGGGATTCCCAAAAGATAGGCTGGAACTTGCGGTCTTTCGGGATGTAGAAACATTCTCCCCGTTATGCCCCGCTCCGTCCTCTTCCTTTTCGCCGCTGCCTCGCTGGTCGCTGCGCCCAAATCCGCCCCGGCCGACAAGGCCCCGCCTGCTCCTTACGTCCCTTCCGAGGGCGGCGCGCTCCCGGCGTCCCTCTTCCAGATTACCGAAGGCCTCGAGGTGACCCTCTGGGCTCGTTCGCCGATGCTCGCCAATCCGACGAACATCGACTTCGACGCTCAAGGCCGTCTCTGGGTCAATGAAGGCGTCAACTACCGCACCTACAATAAAGGTGGCAAGCGTCGCCCTGAAGGCGATCGCGTGATCGTACTGAGCGATACCCAGGGCAAGGGCTTCGCCGACTCCGTCCAGACCTTCGTCCAGAATCCTGAGTGGACCTCTCCCCTCGGCATCGCCGTCATCGATAACGTCGTCTACGTCTCGCACGCCCCGACCATCACGAAGTACACCGACGTGAATCGCGACGGCAAGTTCGACGCCTCCGTAGATAAGCAGGAGACTTTCCTTACGGGCTTCGGCGGTCAGGATCATGACCACTCGCTTCATGCCGTGGTTGCGGGTCCCGACGGTAAGCTCTACATCAACGCTGGTAATTGTGGCGCGGTCGTCACCGACAAGTCCGGCAAGACCTTCAGCGTCACCAGTAACTACATCGATGAGCGCGGCGGCAAGTGGCCCTTCGACGCTAAGGCCAACATCGGCACCAAGAGCGACGACGGCTTCGTCTGGTCCTCTGGCTTCTCGGGTCGCCTGAATGCCGACGGCACCGGCCTCGAAATCATCGGCAACGGTTATCGCAATAGCTACGAAAGCGTCCCGTCCTCGCTCGGTGACCTTTTCCAGGGTGATAACGACGACTCGCAGAGCTGTCGCACCTCCTTCGTGCTCGAGTATGGCTCGGCCGGTTACACCACTCCTGCCGGGGCCGGTTATGGCACCGTCAAGCGCCCTGGCCAGTCGACGCCGCGCGCGCACTGGCGTCAGGATGATCCTGATACCATGGACGTCGGCGATGTCTATGGCGGCGGCTCGCCTACCGGCGTCGCTGTCTATGAGAACGGCGCCCTTGGCGCCGCTTGGGAAGGCACACTCCTGAACTGCGAACCGTCCCGCAACACGGTCCTCGCTTATAAACTCGTCGCCCAGAAGGGAACCTACGCCCTCAACGCCGATACCCGCAAGGATCTCATCACTTCGAATCCAACCCGCGAATTCCAAGGCACCGACTTCCACAGGTTGAAGACGGATTCCTCCGTCAAGCCCGCCGACAGCATCATGTTCCGCCCATCTGACGTCGCTGTCGGTCCGGATGGCGCCATCTACGTCGCCGATTGGTACGACTCCCGCGTCGGCGGTCACCAGACCCTCGATGATACCTGCACGGGTGCGATCTATCGCATCGCGCCGAAGGGCTTCAAGTCCGTCATCCCGAAGATCGATGTCTCCACGCCCGAAGGAGCCGCCGCCGTGCTACGCAATCCAGCCGTCAACGTCCGCCACCTTGGTTTCAACGCGCTGAAGGGTTTCGGCGCTAAGTCTCTCCCGGTCGTCTCCGAAATTCTCCGCGAAGCGAATCCGTATGTCGCCGCCCGCGGCGTCTGGCTGCTGCCCCACCTCGGTGAAGAAGGCGTCACGCGCACTAAGGCCATGCTCAAGGATCCGAATCCATCGCTCCGCCGCCTGGCCTTCCAGTCGCTGCGTCGCGCTGGTCATGATACGATCGGCATCGCGGCTGAACTCGCCAAGGACGCCGACATCGCCGTCCGCCGCGATGTCGCCACCTCGTTGAACGCCGCTCCGGCCGACAAGGCCGTCCCGATCCTCATCGAGCTCGCGCGTCGCCTCGACGTCTCCGACAAGAACTCCATCGCCGCCTTCGGCATCGGTTCGGCCAACAAGCAGGACGCCGTGTGGTCTGCCGTGAAGTCCGAACTCGCTAAGGACGGCGCCGAAGCTTGGTCTCCTGAAGTCGAGCGCATCGCTTGGTTGCTCCATCCCGCCTCCGCCGTGCAGGATTTCCTGGCTCGCGCCGCTTCCACGAAGGTCTCGCAGGCCTCCCGCACGCTCGCTGTCGAGTCTCTCTCCTTCGTCGAGACCAAGGAAGCTGCGCTCGCGATGATCAAGCTCTGCGCCGCCGGTTCTCCCTCTGCCTCCGAAGCCAAGACCTGGGCGCTTATGCGTATGACTGGTTCCTGGGCCGCCTTCGATATTCGCACCGAGCTCAAGACTGCCGGCGTCTATGACGCCAAGACGGTTGTCGTGAACGCCATCCAGGTTCCCGAAGCCCCGGCTGGCACCTACACTGAACAGGATGTGCTCTCTAAGACTGGTGACGCCGCCAAGGGCGCCGCCCTGGCCCAGAGCTGCATTATGTGCCACCAGCTTAACGGCAACGGCCCCGCTTATGGTCCCGAGCTCAAGGGTTGGGCTTCCCGCCAGAGCCGCGAGGCCCTAGTTCGCGCCCTCGTGAATCCTTCGGCCGATATCGCCTTGGGCTACGAAGGGGTCACCCTCAAACTTAAGGCCGGCGGCAAGATTGATGGTCGTCTCCTGTCGAACAACGACCCGATCGTGATCACCTCCACCGGCGGTATCGCCCAGCTGGTACCCAAGGATCGTGTCGCTGGCAAGGAGGCCAAGATGAACCGCTCCCTAATGATGTCCACGGAGCAGCTGGGTCTGAAGGCTCAGGATGTGGCCGATATCGCCGCTTATCTGGCCTCCTATAAGTAAGCCCAAGGCCTAAAGCGCTGTTTCGAGGGGGTTTTCCGCAAGGAAGACCCCCTTTTAATTTACCGCTTGCTTCTGGGGCCGGGTTTATCAGGTTCGACCCTCCTTTCCCTAGGCAAGGCACGGCCGCACAACGCGGGTCCGCGACTTACTAGGCACCAAAAGACCTTATACCAACATGAAGCAGCTCACCCTTAAAGTCACCAGCCGCGCGCTCCATGGCCGCGGCCCCGCCCGCCGCCTCCGCGCTGATGGCTCCAGTCCCGCCATCATTTACGGCAAGTCTGGCAATCAGAGCGTGTCCGTCGCCCAGGAAGCCTTCCGCGACCTGATGCGTGCCAAGGGCAACGCCGCCTCGCTCATCGACCTCGATGTCGACGGCAAGAAGCTCCTTTCCCTGATCAAGGAGTTCCAGCGTCACCCAATCACCCAGAAGTTCCTCCATATCGACATCATGGAGATCGACCCGAATTCCCCTATGACCGCTGCCATCCCGGTGCGTGCCATTGGCGAAGCCCACGGCGTCAAGACCGACGGCGGCACGCTCGCCATCGTCTCCCAGACTATCAACGTTCGCTGTCTCCCGAAGGATCTCCCTGAGTTCATCGAGATCGATGTCACCGAACTCAAGGTCAACGAGTCCATCCACGTCGGCGAAGTCAAGGCCCCCAAGGGTATCACCTTCCCGGGCGACCCCAAGCGAGTCGTCGTCGTCTGCTCCGAGATGGCCGCAGAAGAAGCCGCGCCCGAGCCGGCCGTTGCCGTCGCTGCCGCCGTTCCTGGCGCCGAAGGTGCTGCCGCTCCTGCGGCTGGTGCTGCTCCTGCCGCTGGTGCCGCGCCTGCGGCCGCCGCTCCGGCTGCCAAGAAGTAATTTCCGCGCCGGGCGTCCCCGGTACCTGTTCTTTGAAGTCAAATGTCATTCTCGGTCATCGCCGCCCTCGGCAATCCAGGCCGAGAATATTCCGCCACGCGCCACAACGCGGGGTGGATTGTCATCGACGCGCTCGCCTCTCAGGCTCGCGCGGTCTGGAAGGAAGAGCGCCGTTTTTCGGCCTCGGTCGCAAAAATCACGCTCGGAGATTCCTCCGTCCACCTGATCAAGCCGCTCACCTTCATGAACGACAGCGGGTCGCCCCTAGCGGCCTTCCTCCGGTTTCACCGGATCGAGCTCCCCGAGCTCGTCGTTCTCCATGATGATATCGCGTTCGAGCCCGGTCAGCTCCGCCTCTCCCTGGGAGGTTCCGCCGCCGGCCACAACGGCGTCGACAGCTGCATCCGCCACCTCGGCGAACAATTCGTCCGCGCCCGTCTGGGCATCGGCCCGAAGCAGCACCCCGGCCAAGACCTCGCCGACCACGTCCTCGGACGTTTCCCCGACGCCGACCTAGCAACCCTGACCCAGCGCATCCCCGACTTCATCAAGAACCTCGAAACCCTCCTTTCCCAAGGCCTCCCGGCCGCCCAAAATCTCACCAACAGAAAATCACCATCACCATGACCACCGCCACAATCCGCCGCGACTATCGCGCCAGCCTCATCCTCGACCTCCGCGGCTCGACGGATGCGCCTGAGACCGTCATCGAGAAACTCAAGGAAGTCCTCAAGTCCATTGACTGTAAGGTCAACGAGGTCGAAAACCTCGGCCAGAAGGAGTTCTCGCGCGTCGTCGACCGCAAGTTCCCCTCCGGCCTCTACGTCCAGTTCCACTTCGAAGGCCCGGTCACCGCGCCCACCGCTTTCCGCGAGAAGCTGCGCCTCGACCGTACCATCAATCGCCTGCTCGTGCAGGTGACCAAGTAATCTCCGACCCCGCCTCGCCGTGGCCTCTTCCTATAATCGCGTAGTTCTCGTGGGCAACATGACCCGCGACCCTGAGGCCCGCGCCCTCCCGTCCGGCCAGGCCCTCACGAAGTTCTCCCTCGCCGTCAACCGCTCCTACTCCACCAAGGAAGGCGAGAAGCGCGAAGAAGTCACGTACGTCGACATCGAGAGCTACGGCAAGCAGGCCGAGATCATCGCCAAGTATTGCGGTAAGGGCTCCGGCATCCTCGTCGAAGGCCGCCTCAAGCTCGACCAGTGGGAAGACAAGAAGACCGGCGAGAAGCGTTCGCGCCTCGGCGTCGTCCTCGAGAATTTCACCTTCATCGGTGGCAAAGCCCAGGGCGGCGAAGAGGGCGGTTCCGCTCCTCGTGCCCGCGGCGGCAACGACACCCCGGCTCCTTCTGGCGACCAGGGCGGCGGCGACGACGTCCCGTTCTAAATCATTTCCTCACCAACCTTATAACCCAAGCAAGACCATGGCATTCACCGAAGTTCTCCTCATCAAGCCCGTCGACGGCCTAGGCGCCGAAGGCGAGCAGGTCCGCGTCCGCGCGGGCTTCGCGCGCAATTACCTGCTCCCGCAGGGCATCGCGCTCCCCGTCAACCGCTCGAACACGAAGTACGTCGAGGCCCTTAAGAAGGCCCGCGAAGTCCGTGAATCCCGCGACCTCGAATCCGCCAACGCGACCGCCACCAAGCTGGCCGCCATCAAGCTCGTCTTCGCCGTCAAAACCGGTGAAGGAGGCAAGATGTTCGGCGCCATCAGCACCGCTGAAATCTCCGCCAAGCTCGCTGAGCATGGCATTGAAATCGAGCGCAAGCGCATCCATCTCGGCCAGGGCCCCGTCAAACTTCTCGGCAAGCACACCACGAGCATCCGCCTCCATGGCTCCGTCATGGTCGAGCAGGAGTTCGAAGTCGTCTCCGAGAACCCGATCGAAGTCGCCGCCGAAGAAGCCCCTGAGCCCGAAGAGCGCGAGTTCCGCGACGACAAGGGCAAGAAGGCCCGCAAGCCCCGCAAGGAAAAGGAAGCGAAGTAACGCTTTGCTGCCTACCAAACAAAAGCCCGCCAAACGGCGGGCTTTTTTGTGCTTGGGTGCTCGGGCGATCAGCGCGCCTTGATCCAGTCCGGGCTCACGATGGCGAATTCGAGGTGGCCTTTGTAGAAGTTGAGCTGCCCGACCCATTTGACGGCCTCTCCCTTCTTAATCGCCTTCACGGCCTGCAGGAGCTTGGGGTCTGGCACGTAGACCGGATAGCGCGTCTCCCCGATTGTGATCGAAGGCTTCGTGCCGCCGTTGCAGATGCCTTCGAGCAGATAAAGCTCGCCGATGGTCTTACTGATCTGCTCCGGACTCAAAGTCGGCAGGGTCTTGGCGTCGTGCAGCTTGCTCCGGTCCAATTCCGCGGGGAACGCGGGTAGGCCGAGCGCCGGAGCGAGTTCGGGGCGGGTCAGCGGCGAGGCGCCGGCTTCGGCGCGCAAGACGAATTCAGCTTTGACGGGGAAGTGATCACTTACGCCGGCTCCGGGGCCGTAGTTGCTCAGGCGCCAGGGTACGACTGGGTAGGCGTGCGCGTTCAGGCCGGGGAGGATTATGGCGCCAAAGCTGCCGCCGACGTAGTCGACACCGTTGCCGTCCGCCAGCCCGCGCGAGATGACGAGGTGCATGAGCGTGCCCCACTCGCCTTGGTATTCGTCGGACTTCCGCTCGGCGGGCTCGACGTCGAACCAGAGGTTGTAAAGGTCGGCGGCACCGCTCGCCAACTTGCCAGCGTCGCCCTGCGAACCGAGTACATCTTGGATACCGGTCTTGGGCATGTACGGGTAGCGCTGCTTATGGTTATAATGGGAATTGAGGTCGCCGCCGAAGACGATGTTGGCCTTGGGGTCGGCCTTGAGGATCTCATCGAGGCGGGTGCGGGCCACGCCGGCATTCTGGATGCGGGTGGGTTCGGTCTGGGCGCTGCCGGCACCGCTCTTCCAGTGGTTCGCAAAAATGAAGAGGGACTCACCGCCGAATTCCAATTCGGCTTCGACGATCGTGCGGGCTTCCTCCACATGATGCTGCCGAGTGCTCTTGATGGGCAGTCGGGTGAGGATGGCGCAATGGATGGCCTCCTTGGAGAGGTCGAGCACGTCGCCGAGGACGACCTTATAGCCCGTCAGGCCTTCGTCTTCCAGTGCCTTCATGAGCCAGGCTTCGATGGGCGCGCCGCTCTGCTCGGGGGTAAGCTCACCTTTAAGGATGTCGCGGTAGTTTCGGTCGCGGTGCGCAGCCACGAAGGCCTCGGGCGTGATGGTGGTGGCCGGGGTGTGGTCGGCCTCGAGCTCGTCGAGGATCAGGACGTCGGGGCCACGGCCATTCTCCGAGGTCTTCAGTACGGCCGCGAGGCGGCTGAGCTTGGCGGACAGCTTCGCGGGGGTCCAACGCTCGGCTCCGGTTCCGGTGACCGGGAAATTATCGTATAGCGAGACCGCATCGAGGTCGAAGAGGTTCTCCACGTTGAACGCCATCACGGTGCAGCGCTTCGCCGTCGTCGCCTTCTCTTCAGCGCGGCTGGCGAGCGACGTGAGCAGCGCGGCGACGAGGGCGAGGCCGGGCAGGATTTTTTTAAGAAACATATGACCCACAACCATGGGCAGGCGTCCCTTAAACCCCATTGCGAACTCGGTGAAATCCACGTGACAGTAAGATGGCTTTTCACCCTAACTTCACCTTGGCGTAGCCGAAAAACCATGACACACATCCGCCACTCTCCCGACAAAAACACGTCACTCCCCGTGTGATATTAATAATAGATAAGCAGACTCGGGCGGAGAGCATGTTGGCATGCGCTCATCCTTCGTCCGCCTTCCTCGCCGAGGAATCTTTCCCTTCGCCGCCTTGCTCGCGCTCGGCGCCGCTGGCGCGGTGGCTGGCCCGATCAGTTTCGACGGCACCACGACTTACACGCAGGATTTCCAGACGATGACGGGGACGGCGCGAGTCACTACTCAGTCTTTAAACGTCAACACCATGACGGAAGTCTCCACGCTTCTTACTGGCTCACCGGGGGTGCAAGGCTGGTTTATATTACCACAGTGTGGGACTGGTAATGACGCTTGGACTACCTCCAGTGGCAAGTGGCATGGTGCCGATAGCGGTTCTTCCAGCACGGGAGGATTCCGACAGTTGATTGATCTCGCGGGCGGGCGGGCGCTGGGTTCCCAAGGGTCGGGCTCGGCCTTTGGCTTCTTTGGCTTGGTGCTCCAGAATACATCCAGTGCTA